>JAADIE010000099.1 GCA_013151495.1 Nitrospirota bacterium
TCAATGTCTTTTTTTATCATCTCTTTCAATCCCATCTGATCACACCTCCTTTATCCTAATTATATCCTATTTCAAATATCTTCTTTGTCTCCATAGCTTCTGCCCCTTGTTTTTACCACCGTCCCGAACCCTCTCGAGACCGACTTCCCGATCCCCCAGTAGTCTGGTATCTCAAAGTTCACGGAGAAGGTGCCGAGGAAACCGAGCAAGATATTTCAATTAAATAATCACACTCTGCAACTGGTCATCCTTGACAAATGTTGCGCCAATCTTTGAATCATATTTAACCTCGCAAAAGGTTATACCTTTGATTTCTTCTCTATGTTTACGTACATACCACAAAGGGAGCTTTACTTCGTACCATTGCCTTTCATGAGGCTTTAATTTTAAAACTTCTTCTCTAAAGCACTCTGGAATGACTGGAACGGCTTCGTATTTAACTTGTCTAGTGACATCTTGTTTTTCCTCTTTTATTCGACTATCAAGTATCATTAGTCTATTCTTTTGAGATATTTCATACTGTTTTAAAGCATCATTAAAGGGTTCGGTATTATCTATTCGATAATCCTTATAAACTGTTTCTACTATTTCTATAAGGTCATTTTCGGTTAATTCTTGAGGTGCTGCTTTAAACGCATCAAATGATCTGCTGAGCAGTTCTCGGTCATTAATAGGGTTATAGATCTTTTCAGCTTTTTCTGAAGCCTTGAAGATATATACTCTGCTATCTCTGTTAAGGTCTCTATGCCTATTAACTCTTCCTGCCCGTTGTGCAATAGCATCGGGAGGAGCACATTCTGTAAAAAGCCAATCATAATCAATATCAAGTGAAACCTCAACTACCTGAGTAGCTATTACAAATCGGGCTTCATCAATCCTCTTCTCTATTGCCTTGCGGTCATTTAATATAAATCGTGAATGATAACAGACAGGATTAAGGTCGGATAGTCTTTGTGCTAGATCCTGACAAGCTTTAATGGTGTTTACTACGACCAATACCCGTTTCCCATTTAAAACCGCCTGCTTAATGTCTTCAAGTGCATTATCTATTGAATCGTCTATAACAAAATATTTACTCCTTTTTGCGTTTAAAAGAGTCTCTTCTTTAACAACTACATCACTCTTAATCACTCTCGATAAAAGTGATTGTAAGGATTGAGGTAACGTAGCACTCATCAACATAAATCGAGCTCTTGCTGAAGAAAAATGTCTGATTGTTGAAATAAGAATTCCAAGAGTCCACCCATCATAAGCATGTATTTCATCTATAATGATTACAGCATTGAATGCATTAGCTTCTTTTAAAGTCCATCTTCCAGAGTTAAAGCCAGTAGTAAGTAGCTGGTCTATTGTGCCAACCGTTATAGGTTTAATAAACGACTGATTAAAAAGGAGATTCTTCCTGTTTTCCCACCTGTCCTCTTCAGCTTCTAAAGAAGAATCTCCCTGTAGGAAGAGGTTTGCTGTTGAATGCGTTAAGCCAACGTTTTCTTCACCAAAAGTGTCAGCTAATCTACTCCAAATATTGTTTGCCGTTACCATTGTCGGTAAAAGATAGAGAATCTTAGCACCATTCAATTCTTTTGCATTTTTTAACGCCCAGAGGATAGATGCCTCGGTCTTGCCACTGCCTGTTGGTGCTACTGCAATCAAATCTCCAGAGTGTTTAGCACAGAATTCCTGAAAGGGTCTCAATCCCTTAAATACTATACCTTTCTTGTTACACCGTTTTTTGATATCATTAATAACTGCTGAAGAGTCTTTATTAATCCCATAGATCACTCGTTCCCTGCCAGAACCATACCAGTCAGCATAATGAAGAATACCTTTCAATAAGATATAAATAACCCTGCACTTTTGGGGGCCGTCTTTCTCGATTCCTTTATGTAAGAAATTTAGGATTAGGCTTGTTAATGACCTGAAGGGATCTTCATACTCATTTCCTTGCTGTATTAAAGGCAGTGTATAACCTTCTCGATGGAATAATTCTTCGGCAACAGCAATAGCATGGTTAATTCCTTCAGGGATTATTCGAGGTGGAAGGGAATTACTTTCTCTAATAAATGCAGTTAGATCTGTGTTTAGTGGCTTGTGATGACCAGCTACAGCAATTGCCTCTAATGGAACAGTTGTTAGACAGGCTTCTTGGTTTAACTTGTACCAGTATTTTGTGGTATAAATAAAGGAGACAAGCTCATGTCGGTAGTTTCTATTTTTATTAAAGGACTTGTTGTGGATTATAGCGTCCATCATCTCCTGAAAGGAAACAGTCATTTTCCCTACGTCATGGAAGGCTACGGTAAGAAGTGAACCCCTTAAAAATCTCTTTACTGAGAAATTATATCTTTCAGCAATTTTTTCTATAAGGGGTCTTTTGGAAGCTATGGTTTCTTTCCATGCTTTATATACTGCCTCAAGGTGTTCGTCATAGGTTTGGTCTGGTTTTGCATAAAAGGTCATAACAAGGGAAATTTGATGTTTTCTATCATATAAGCAGAAATTGGGTTCTTTAGTTTTATAGGAGAACCAACAAAGGTAAACTGTTCTCTTTTACTCACCCTTCTCTCTTCACCATTAAAGTTAAAAGCCGTTGGTAAAAGAAAAACCTGAGGAGCCCTGACCCTATAGGTTATAGACGTATTTTTTAAGTCAATCGCTGATTCATAGTCCAACGTCTGATCTCCAGCCAATATTGTATTTTCAAAGACAGAACACTGGACAATCTTTGCCTCGACTACAGGCCCAATGTATTTTATCTTGAACAGGTCATCGCTGTTGCCAAGGGTTAAGGCATATCGTGGATTACAAAAACCATCCCTTATTTGAGATAAGATAGCCTGATCTTCCGATGCGATTGCAAGAGTTAATGAAAAATCAGTTACATATTCTCGTATCAATACATCTTTCAAAGTCTCACCAGATTTTATCTTGTTGTATTTCCACAGGTCTTTCATCTCTCCCTTGTTTGAACCAACAATGCCAAAGAGGATATTCCTTTGCTCTCTAAACTCCATTACATCCTTAAACTCCATGCCTATTGCGGCACCCATTAAACCTGTTATGGTGGTAACCGGTGGCAACGGCAGGGTTTGTTGAAATGTGTGGCTTTCAGGTATTCTGAAAGATGCAGTAACAGAGAATCCCTTAACAATAAAAGCATACACAATAGACTCCTTTACTTATAGTATTCATCAATCCATTGGGCCATCTCATTTAATGCTTTCCCAATCGAAACTGTCCCTTCAGGGAGCATTGAAAACAATCCCTTTCTTGCACCAAATATCTTTTCTAAAATCTCATCTTCATAATCTTCAACGGTTTCACTAATCAATTCAATATTCACTCCACCATTCTGAGGCATAATAGATTCGAGAAATATAGGATTCTTAGTTTTAAGCATAGCAGCAACAATAAATTTTGGTGAAATATCAGCAAGAAACCTCGTCTGTCTTCCAGAGCTCCACAGATTCTTAAAAGCAATCAGGAGGTCTTTTACTCTTGACGCCTTCTCAGCATTCGGTAAATCTTCTTCAAAACCTTCTCCACAACCCACCCTGTCCAGTTCTATAAGCATTGTTCCCCTGTATAGGCCTGAGTGTATTTCGGTTTCGAATATGTTAGGATCACCACCTGCTTCAACACCCATAAAGTTTGTAGCAAAATCTAAATCTCCTTCGTATTTGTGTAGTGATATAAGGGGAGAAACCCTAACAGGAGATGTACGTTTTATAGACTTACCCTTCTTACCTTCTTTGGCTTCCTCTGTCCCCATGTAACCGAACAGGTCATCATCAATATACTCTTTAGGATTTTGTTGCGTTGTAGCTGCACCTTTCTTGATCGTCGCTGTCACACCTTCAGAGAGACTTCTACCCATAACCGCTAACTGGTCCCTAAGCGCCCTTCTAACTGCCTGGGCTGACACATAAGGATACTGATCTGTTTCGCGGGTGATCTTCTTAATATTTGAAATGTTGTCTGCCTCCTTATCAGAACCATTCAGACTTGCAAATGTCACAGGCGTTAAATAGGTAATTGTCAATGCCTTTGCATCTCTCATGGTTTTCCTCCTTTGTTTGACTGTGTTGCTGCATAAAAACTGTTCAATGCAGCTATCATGCAAAACTGTTTAAACTCCACGAAATTTGAATCTGTAAGTTTTCCTTCATATATTTCTGGTGGCACTACCAAATTACACTTAAACTGGAGTCTGTTTAATTCATTTAAAAAGTCTGTCTTTCGCCTTGCCTTTCTTAAAGCAAAAAGATCACCTTTTTTTCCATTTTCAGCTACTGTCATACCTATTCTTTTACCAAGAGTTATAGCAGATTCTTGAGCATCCATTGTCATGCTCTCCTCCTTTCTTATAATCGGCTCATATTTGTAGACAAAATCTGATAGTGGCTTAACAAAACTAATCTCGATGCTAAAAATATGGGACTCTATCAATTCAAGAATTGATTGCTTTCTGAGGATGCGCTCACAAACTCTATTTCTGGTGAGGGTTCTGTTTTCATTTTTTTGTGAAAAATCAATAAGCAGTCTCATGACCTCCCTGATATTTATACCGGATTTTTCTATATTCTCTATTAACCTAAAATAATAAACAGAATCCCTAAACGGCCAGACCATTTTACCCATGGATGTCTGCCCCTTTGATTCAGCGTGTAGGATAACAAATTCAAGTGGAGCTTTAGAAACTGTTAAATTACACATTTTTTCAAAATCCAACACTCCAACATCGTCTTCTGCTCTTAGCTGTAATAGCGCCTTTCTGTAAAGGGTATAGAGAAATGCAAAGGTTACTTCAAATGTTTTCTGAAAATAACCATCTGCATATTTTTCAAACCCTAAGGGGTGCTGAAAATTTTTAAAGAGATTCGGGTCTTCATATTTAGCCTCTTGAACTACAGTGTATACATCAAGCATTTTCTCTAAAGAAACTGAATAAGGGAAAAAGACAAACAGATTATCTCCCTGTCTTAAATAAAATCCGTTGACTGGGACAAACTTTCCAATAAAAGCACATCTCCAACATACCTTTTCTGGTTTACTGCACTTAGTATTGAAGTTTAATAATCCGCTCGAACCTGTAATAAACGGAAATATCGTTTGTCCTATTCCTTCCAATGCAAAACTGTCTTCACCACATAAGTAACACTGTCCTTTCGCAGGACCATAGAATTTTTCAGGCATTGTTACCTTAGGCCGAATCTCATTTGGACCATCTACGAGCAAACCTGTTGTGGTTACATCCAACCCAAGGCAATCTAAGAATTCATCCATCTTTTTCTGTAAATGGGCATGAGATGAAGGCAGAATGCCCCTGTTCTTTTTTATAGTTTTACCATTAATTTTTAACTCTCTTTTTTCCTTTCTTTCCCATTTGATTGAGGAACCTGTTGGTCGTGGTGCTTTATTGAATATAAGCTCTGCTATCCCCACAGATTTCCTTTTCGGAAAAGGAATAAATTTATCTTCTTTACTGTCATAATAAAAGTTATAGGAAGATGTATCATCTTTCTGTTTTTTAGTCGAGATATTATAATATCGCTTAACGAGCAGATCATAAGCTTTTTTAAGTGCATCGTGTATTTCATTTTCTAATCCTCTTAAAGTCAACCCAGAATCATTTACACTTTTCTCAATGTTGCCATCAACTTCGCGCAGGAGAACTATAAGTCCTAACAAACCCGAATCCAGCCAGAAATGATTTAACTTGGGGAATGCTATTTCAATTTGATCCATTTAATATATTACCCCCATTTATACATTTAACGGTTCCGTAACCTAATGAAACCTTGCCCCCGATTCCCCAGAACTCTGGTATTACAAAATTTGTTTTAAAATTACCTTTAAAAGCAGTTAATCTAACCCCTTCCTTTACTTCAACAGCAGAGACCTCTTTGAGGTCGGATTTTACCTTAATTTCACTTTTTGCTGTATAACCCACAGATTTGCACATGGAAATAATGTTAGCTTTGAGTATTTCATTAAGCATGTCGGTGGTATTCTTCCTCTTTTCTTTTAACTTTAAATACCGTTGATAGTTTTTCTTATTCAGCCCAATCCAGGGAGTTACAAAAGTATACTTAACTGTATTTTCTGCCAGTCCAAAAGAAACAAAAAGGTTAGTGGTACTTTGTTTTATAATGAAATGCTTCTTGAAGTATATTTCGATAAACTTGAGTCTTGGCACAGCCTTAAGAAGATATGCCCCGTCCTTTAAACCCACGACAAGAGCTGAGCCCCCAAAAATCTTATACTGGATCAGAGGATGCCTATAAATTAGCCTATCACCAATATGTCCATGAAACTCAGGTCTATTTCTATACATATTTCCCAAAAATCCCCTAACTGCCCTGCCATCTCCTTCCAGCGGCTCATTGCAGGTTATCCATATCTCCGTCTTCTCAATATCCATAACATACGGCTGTACTGACATCTTCCTCTTATCTTCCCTCCATCCTACCACACCCACTACGTCAAACAGTGTCGTAGTCAAAACAGCTCAAGAGTTCATGACAATGGCTCTATTTTATCCGGCC
>JAADIE010000093.1 GCA_013151495.1 Nitrospirota bacterium
AAATATGTATTTATATCAAAATGGATCATAATTGGAGGGTAGCTTTCAGTAGTTTTATGTGTGGGGAATTAAGTATGAGGAATATAGAAGGGGCTATTATAGCCCCTTCTATATTTAAACTAAATTAAGGGAGATTATTTAAAAACCAGATGTTTGCTCTTGGTGTATATAATATCTCCCTTCTTACCGCTAATGTAGTAGTAAACATTTACTGTTACATCAGCTGACTCAACATCCTTGTCGAACTCAAACACAACCTGCTCTCTCTGGGTGGTCTTTGGCTGAAGTGTAAGATCCACTATCTCCTTAATCTGCCATGCACCATAGCGCATATAACCATCCAGGTCTACACCAATCGGATAGTAGGAACGTGTCTCTTTATAGGTCTTACCCTTGTTGTCTTTAGCGGTCACTTCCAGGACCACTTTGCCAGACCATAGTCAGCCATCCGGGATTCGGTGACCCGCTCTGTTCTCCAGTGCCACACGAACAATTGCTCTTGGAATCCACTTACCAACCGTGTGTCTAACTCCTGTAATCTCTGCGTTAAAACCAATACCTTCTTTTACGATCTCAAGATCGTGTCCTCCAGGGAAACGGTGGCCACGATTGTTCTTTCTCATATGACAGTCCTGACATGTCTCGGAGCCACCCTGGGAAACATAAGCATTATAATAACTTCCACTTAAAGTATTGCACATTATCTGCTCACCATCTGGTGCTACATAGCGCCCGTGACACTGGGCACAGAAGAGGGATTTGTCCATTGTATTAACCGGTATTGTCTTGTGTACGGGTGATATAACAAGGTTTGGTGTATAAATAGCATCCTTTTCTGGTTTTCCAAGAAGACCCTTTGCTGGTGCAGTGGCTTTAATATTATGACAGGCCAGACAGCCAACATTGAGCTTTGCCAGCTCTTTCTTGGCATTTTCGTCCTTTTTAGACCAAGCCCTGATCACCATCTCGGCTATCTCTACGGCCAGCTTTTCTGAGGCATAATTAACAACAGGAGCATGACAATCAAGACATTTCAGTACTTCAACCTTCGTAAGCTTTCTTTCCCACTCCTTGGGAACACCAATGGAGAAGAAGTTGTTCATACCTTTTAATGAGCTAACAACTGATTTTGAGTGAAAAGACTCCTTCCACTCGTTATACTGCTTTGGATGACAGTCCTTACATTTTGACTCGTCAAACATCTGTAACAGCTCATCAATTGTGTTTGCCTCTTTGGCCACAGAAACCGAAGCAAACATTAATATTGCCAGTAATGGCACCAACCACTTGAATCGAATCATAATTTACGCCCTCCCATTTTTTTGATTTTTTAATCTTATTTTTAGTTTATTGCCCTTGAGATCTCCTTAGTCCGGGGGATTAATAATCTCGAAGAAAACATTAGGCAGGTATATTCTTTCAGGTAATATTTCAGCTCTTACAACCTCTATAGTGCTATTTAGCAAATTCATGGGCTCTAAAAAAACCCCCATATCTTCATCAAAATCAACAACGCCTTTATCACAGGGGTCGTACATGAAAACCATCTGCTTTTTTACAGGCTCCTGTACCTGTTTAGCGTGTGTATATGCGTTGCACCAAAATATAGAAATAATCCCAACAAAAATTAGCAACCTATAGGTTACACCAATCATTGAATGCAATATATCATAGAAATCTTTTATTGTCAAGAGAATAAAATATCCACAAGTTGAATCGTTTCCAGAGATTATATTAAAATTCATTTATTATCAAGGCTAACCATTTTTTTCACTAAGGAGGAATGCCCATGGCTGACCAGGAAATCGAAGCTCTGGAAGAGGAACTAAAGGGTTACAAAGAAAAGATAATGACCACTACTAAGGGGTGGATCGAGTGGGACAAAGACCTTATATTCGTAGGTCGCACTCAACGAGGCTATGAGATCGATTTTGATGCCAAGGTTGAATGGGGCTGTATGCCTACAGAGAGTCTGCTTCTCAGTCTTGGCGGATGCCTCAGCATCGATATGGTCTCATTTCTTACAAAGATGCGCTGTGAAATAAAGAAATTCAAGGTTGACCTCGAGGGTGAACGCAACCCAACCCCTCCTCAGTACTACAAGGCAATCAAGATGACCGTGCATCTATGGGGAAACAACATTACCGACAAGAAGGTCCAGAGGGCTATCTCGCTGTCTCAGGAGAAGTACTGTTCGGTTTATCATTCCCTGAGAAAGGACCTCAAGGTTACAGTGGATTACCAGATACATGAAGGAGAGCCCGAATAATCCTCCTCTTTATGCTGGGCACAGGGAAAGGCTCCGCAGTAGATTCAGGGAAACAGGCATTCAAGGGCTTCAGGATTACGAAGCCCTTGAGCTTTTATTAACCTATGCCCTGCCCAGAAAAGACACCAAACCCATTGCAAAAACCCTTTTAAACCGCTTTGGCTCTTTAAGAGGGGTTTTTGATGCAGCCCCCCAGGAGCTAATGACCATCGATGGTGTAGGAGAGGCAGTTGCTCATTATATTAAGTTGATAAAAGGAATCTTTGATAGCCTTCTCAAGGAGCAGATTGCCAGAAGGCCTGTTTTTCACTCACCCGAACGGGTAATTGAGTATCTTCGGTTCTCCATGGGAGGAAACAAAGACGAACAATTCAGGATCTTACTACTTGACAACCAGAACAGACTCATAAAAGAGGTCTTAATCTCTGAAGGCACTGTGGATCAGGCCCATGTATATCCTCGTCGGATACTCGAAACCACCTTGCAATACAAGGCAAGCGGCCTGATACTCGTACACAATCATCCCGGAGGCAAAGCCCAGCCCTCAAAAGCAGACATCACTTTAACAGAAAAAATCAGGGAAGTTTCTAACACATTGAACATTCGGTTACTTGATCATCTTATAGTAACCACCGACTCCTATTTCAGCTTCAACAAGGAAGGGCTTTTATAGGATTAGCTTTTTTATAATCTCTCTTGGTTCGGGTTTTTCAGAGGAGATCTCAAAGGCAGACTCAACCAGTGAAATGGCTTCCTGCAGATTGTCCTCTTTGTTGTAGTGAATTACAGCCAGGATATCACCTGCCTTAACCTCTGAACCTGACTTTTTATTAAGGGTTATTCCCACAGAAAGGTCTATCTCATCCTCTATCTTATTTCTGCCTGCACCAAGCAATACCGAGCTTTCTGCTATCTTACGGGCATCTATCCTGTTTATGAACCCATCCTGGGCTGCCTTGATAGGCATTATTTTATCGGCTATTGTCAAAAGCCCCGGGTTTGGCACTACCTCCGGGTTTCCACCCTGGGCGGTTATCATCTCAATGAATTTTTCAAGGGCATCGCCTGAGTTAATCTTACTCTCGAGGTTGATTCTCTTTTCATAGAGTTTCTCTTTTACTATAGGCTCTTCTTTAATCTTAAATACACCTACCTCTTCTGTCTCTTCAAGGATCTCCTCGGCTATATATAGCATTAGTGAGCCGAGGGTTAGAATCACCTCAAGAATGTCCTCCTCTCCCCTGCCCTTTAGAATGTTTATACATTCCCTTATCTCAAGGGCATTGCCCACTGTTTTCCCCAAAGGCTCATCCATATCGGTAATTAGCGCAAAGGTCTTAACGCCCTGGGAATTACCAATATCAACCATTAGTTGGGCCAGTTCTTCTGCCTCTTCCATGGTCTGCATGAATGCCCCAGAGCCCACTTTTACATCAAGCACAAGGCCATTTATACCCTCGGCCAGTTTCTTCGACATTATGCTTGAGGCAATCAGAGGGATGCTCTCAACCGTAGCAGTTACATCCCTTAGTCTGTAGAGCTTCCTGTCTGCAGGTGCTATAGCACTGGTCTGTGAAGATATCACAGTGCCCACTTCCCACAGGGTATTCCTGAAATCTATCACACTGAGGTCTGTTTTAAAGCCTGGAATGGATTCAAGCTTGTCTATGGTGCCGCCTGTATGTCCAAGACCTCTTCCGGCTATCATTGGAACAACCACACCAGCCGATGCAAGAAGTGGTGCAAGCACTATACTGACCTTGTCGCCAACTCCTCCGGTAGAGTGCTTACCAATCTTTGGATCAGCCATCTCCCTCAGGTCAAGCACCTCGCCAGAGTCTCGCATGGTCTCGGTAAGTGCGATTGTCTCCTCTTTGTTTAGCCCGCGTAGGAGTGAGGCCATCAGGAAGGCCGACATCTGGTAATCAGGCACTTCCGCCCGGGTATAACTGTTTATAAGCCAATTTATCTCTTCCTTGGTAAGGGTTTTGCCATCGCGTTTTTTTCTGATAAGGTCAACAGCTCGCATGGACTAAATTATACCAGAGAGCCAATATATTTGACAAAATAACGGGTTCTTTTAGTAAAATAACTAACAGGTTTCCCCGGTAGCTCAGCCGGCAGAGCGGGTGGCTGTTAACCACTAGGTCGCAGGTTCGAGTCCTGCCCGGGGAGCCATTTAAAACCCTCAACAAAACCTCCCTTTTAAATTGCCACAAATTAATAGTTAGAAAAAAACAAAAAAACTGTAAATGATGATATCTCACCCTTAATTGGTAATAAAATAATATTTCTGTTAAAATTAAACTAAATAATGTAAGTTGAAATAAATTGGAGGCTTAAAATGTCAACAACGACATTAACAACAATTATAAAAATGATAGAATCACTGCCTGAAGACAAACAAGAAAGGGTAGTAGACCATCTTCGTTATTACATTGCTGAATTGGAAGATGAAATGAAATGGGATAAGTTATTTAAAGATACAGAAAAAGATTTATCCACTATAGCACAAGAGGTTAAACAAAAAGTGGCGAAGGGGGAAGTAGAAGATTTTGATTTTAATAGATTATGAAATATAAAACTCATCCTACTTTCTGGAAAACTTACGAATCTTTAAATATTGAAATTAAAAAGCAAGCTAAAAAATCTTTTGAGCTATGGAGGGAAAATCCTTTTCATCCATCCTTGCATTTTAAATGTGTAAATAAAGAGGAAAATGTTTGGTCATTGAGAGTAAGTCGGGGATATAGGGCTTTGTGTATATTTGAGAATGATACTGTGGTATGGTTCTGGATTGGAAATCATGATGATTATATGAAACTAATTAAGAATAAGAAAACTATTTTCTAACGAATCGCTTCAGCGGACGGCGATTCCGCCGCCGCTGAGTTCAATGTTCACGCCTCTACATTCTCGCAAAGGGGTTTCCTTTCCAATCAGCTGTGCTTTGAAACAATATGTGATCGAATCCACTCTGTAAAGGCTTCTCGATTTATCTTGCCAGAGGCAATATCAGTGATAACCTGCTCCTGTTCATCCACAGTAGCCTCTATCTCATATCCGTTTAGAACAAGGAAGGTCTCTACTGCTGCATGACCAATCCTCTTATTACCGTCCAGGAAAGGATGGTTTTTGATCAATGAAAAGCCTAGCACAGCAGCTTTTTCTGCAATTGATGGATAGAGCTCCTGTCCGCCAAATGTCATTCGTGGCTGGGCTACTGCTGATTCAAGAGCGTTCACATCACGAATACCCACTGCACCACCAGATTGTTTCATTACCAAAAGGTACAACTCGAGCACTTCATTGAGGGTGAGATATCGCATCAAAGATCATTTAGTCGCTAAGCGTCGATAAAGTTCTGCATTTTTAGAGACCACATACTTCATTGCGTTTTGGAAGGCTTCATCTGGACGGGATAGTAAATCTTCAAGGCTTAACCTGATAAGGTCTTCAGGAGAAATGCGAAAAAGCTCTGCCTTTTCTTTTAAAAGCTTTAAGGTCTCATCAGATAAATTGATAGTTAATGATGTCACCTTTTGTACTCCTTTATTTACTCATCTATTAATAAGATATCATACCGATATCATTAATTCAAATTTTTATGTAATGAATAGCTGGTTTTTGGCTTGTTTTTCTGTAATGGCCTCATTATAAATGAAAAGAGCGGTCCTCTCTCCTGAAGATAGACTTGATGCTGTTCTTTTAATCTTAAAATTATCTCTTTATAGTCATTCCAACTGTTTCCTCTGGCGTGAGGGTTCGGTGAAAAAAATTGGCTAAAGGTATGACTTGAACTCTTTACTCAAACTAATGTGACAATTTGAAAACAAAGGAACTGAAAGGAATACATAGATAAGCTACGAAAACAAAAGCTTTAACTCCAAAAGAGATACAAAATATCTGATACAGTACATATTCACAGCATTGACATATAGCTTGTTTTGTGATACGGTGAAGTTGGGTGGGTTATTCAAGGAGTTTGCTTAGTATTGGCGACTAACCAGAATATCTGATATGGGCGCTATATCAGACGGTTGGAAGCTAGGCTAAGTAAGGTAAGAAAAAAACCCGAGCACCTGGGTATAGTTCTTACTCTCGGCTCCAAGAAAGCCCACCCTTTTTGCTGACCCTTTTTCAGGCTTCCCTCTTTAATAAT
>JAADIE010000031.1 GCA_013151495.1 Nitrospirota bacterium
TACCGGACTTGCCAGACAACTGGGAAATGTCACGGAAGGAGCTTTATTTGAAAACAGTGTTTATCAAAGCCTGAGAGGTAAAGGAAAGGTGTGTTATTTTCAAAAGAAAAGCGGTGTGGAAATAGATTTTATTTTAAATAATAAGACTGCCTTTGAGGTAAAGCTAAAACCAGAACCTAAAGATCTGAAAAGGCTTAATAGATTAGCGGTTGAGCTTGGTCTTAAAGAGTTTTACCTGGTTTCAAAACACTATACAGATTTGAAAAATACGATTTACGGTTTCATGCTTTAAATGTTTTTTATATTTTATTTCAGTATGTTATATTTCTTTTATGAGGCTACTTTTTATCGGTGATTCTTTAATTGAGTATTTTGACTGGCAGGAGAGATTTCCCTCCCACCAGGTCTACAACCTTGGCATTGCTGGTGAGACCGTAGAGGGTCTCCTTTATCGTCTGTCCGATATACTGAAGAATTACCCTGCAGCTGATTATGTTTTTGTTATGACAGGAATAAATAATGTAGCCATGGAGGATCTGGATTTTTTCAGCACCTACGAGCAGCTTCTTAAAGAGCTTAAAAATGCCTACCCGGCTTCAAGGATTTATATCCACAGCCTTTTGCCTGTGGATGTTGATTTTATAGAAAACAGCCTGATACATACTGTTAATGAACGGCTAAGGGAGATGGCCAGGCGGTTTGATATAGGTTATATAGATATCTATCGTCAGTTTGCTGATGAAAGGGGAGCACCAAAAGAGGGCTACCTGCTTGACGATGGTGTGCATTTAAGCAACAAGGGGTACGAGGTCTGGAGTAAAGAGATTGAGAAAGTTTTGAAGATATGATGGTATTCCTTTGAACGGTTTCAGCACACGCCTGAAGCAGCCGTGATGGCTGCTTCAGTGTGCGTCCTCGGAGCCGCACATGGATGTGCGGCGAGAATGAGAAAGAAATACCATCATATCAAAGTTAAAAGATGTTCAAACTGGTAATAACAGTTTCTCTTAAAAAGGAGCTTCCTCTTCAGTGGTTAAAGGACAGGGGGCTTACAATTCTTACCACCCAGGCTATTGAGTCGGGTGCCCTGAAAGGCCTTGATACCAAAAAGATTAAAGACCCCTTGATTGTTGTCACAGGGGTTGGTCCTCAGCAGGCTAACAGGGCAGCAAAAGCCATAGCTACAAATCTTACCCCACTTTTTGTGCTTCACATTGGTACCTGCGGTATTTTGCGAAAGGATTTACCTCTGAGAAAATGGTTAAGGCCAAGGTGGTTAAGCTCTTCCTGCAGTGAAGAGCTCCTGATGATTGATCCAAGAATTCCACTTCCTGTTTACACTGATTTAACAGATATAAGGCTTCATGAGGTTTCAAGGCCCTTCAGAGGTAGCCTCGATGGGATTGATGCTGTGGATATGGAGTGCTATAGCCAGGCGAGGGTATTTAAACAGGCTGGTATTTCATTTCATGCCCTTAAGTTTGGTACTGACTATGCAGACCATAACCGCGACAACCAGTATCATGAAAGCCTTCCAGTGCTTCATGATGCCATAAAGCAGCTATTTAGTTTTCTTGATGGTCAGTTTGCGGGAGAGGATGTTTCGGTTGTAATACCTGTTTACAACAGGCCTGACCTTGTTAAAAGGGCAATAGATTCGGTACTTAATCAGAGCCTGAGTCCCGGAGAGATAATAGTGGTTGATGATGGTTCAACGGATAATACCTGGGAGGTTTTAAAAAACTATAAAAACCCTATCAGGGCCATCAGGCTTGAGGAAAACCTGGGGCCATCGGCTGCCCGAAATAAAGGTGTCCTTGAAAGTACGGGCAGGTGGATTGCCTTTCTTGATTCAGATGACTACTGGAAGGAAGATAAAATAGAGCGCCAGTTAGAGTACTTAAAGAGGTATCCCTATTTTGAGATTCTACAGTCTGAGGAGATATGGATAAGAAATGGAAAAAGAGTAAACCCCTGTAAACACCATAAAAAACCAGAGGGTTGGGCCTGGGAGCCGTCATTAAGACGGTGTTTGATTTCACCATCTGGAGTGATGATGAAAAGGGATATCTTCTTTCGTTATGGTCCTTTCAGAGAGGACTTTCCAGTTTGCGAAGACTACGATTTATGGCTTAAGATAACAAGAGGGCATCCTGTGGGTCTTGAGCCATCTTTTACTGTAGTAAAGTACGGTGGACATGGGGATCAACTGTCCCGTCGTTACCCTGCTATGGACAGGTTCAGGGTAAAGAGCCTTTTTGAGCAATTTGAAAGAGAGCCCTATCCGGAATTCAGGGAAAAACTGAAAGAGGTTATTAATGAAAAGCTGAAAATACTTTACAAGGGTTATAAAAAAAGAAGCAGATGGGAAGATGTAAAATGGTGTGAACAGATCTGGCAGAGGATTGGATATGAAAAGGTGCTCGTTGAAAATCTCTGAGATTCTCGTCAGTGATAGCCTTTTTAATTACCAGGGCTATGTATTCAAGGAAAAGAGACCCGATGATTGCCTTAAAAAGCTTTTAATGCAGTACCCTGAAGCCCTGCCCCTTGTGGTTTATACTGACCAAACTGGCAGGTATCACCTGGTGGATGGTTTCAGGAGGATTGCTCTGCTTTCAGAGGAAAAACAGGAGGTGATTAATGCCCTGGTTTTTCCTGCCGATACCCCAGGGGAGGATATGATCTTGGTAAGAGCAGATCAGGACTGGGTTGAGATTGCCTCAACCGGGGCAAACAGATTAGGTTTTTTGGCCTTCGCTATCAGGGCTACGGTGGATAGAGAATGGGTGTTGAAAAGACTCTGCAGGTGGCTCAGTCTAAGACCCTCGGAGGAGACACTCCAGATGGCTGAAAAACTGACAACCCTTTCAATGAAGTTAAGGGAGTTTTTTCATCAAAAATCCTATAGTGCAAAGCAGCTTGAAAATATCCTCCGTTACCCTTCAGATCTGCTTGAACTGCTGGGTGGGTGGCTTGAGAGTTTACAGGTAACGGCCTCCATTTTAGAGGAGCTTTTAGAGGGCCTACATGATCATATGCGGGCTATGGATATGAATGTATCAGAGCTTAAGCGCCAACCCGAAATAGGAGAGATCCTGAAGGGTAAAAATCCCCATGAAAACACCCGGCGATTAAGAGAGCTTCTTAATAGCTGGAGAAGACCTATACTTACGGAGAAAAACCAGAGGATTCAGAGTATGGTTGACAGAGCCGGTCTGCCACCCGAGATAAGGCTTTCATGGGATAGGAGCCTTGAGAACCATCAGGTTAACATATCGGTTAATATAAAAAGGGCAGAGGATGTAGAGAGGGTACTGGAACATTTTAATAAACAGAAGGTGCTGGATTGTATAAAGGGTGTTTTGAAAGAGTTATGAGACTAAAGATGCGGTATTGTCTTTCACTCATTCTCGCCGCACATCCATGTGCGGCTCCGAGGACGCACACTGAAGCAGCCATCACGGCTGCTTCAGGCGTGTGCTGAAACCGCCGTTCAAGTCAATACATTGCTCTTTGTAAGACTTTAGATAGTACCAAGATCGAAATAACTATAAAAACTTATGGATAAGAACACAGTAAAATTAACAGAAAAGAAAGGCAAGGCCCTTGGCATCTGTGCTACCTTTAACCCCAAGTACATATGCTGCAAGGTCCAGGTACTAAGGGCTGTAAAGAACTGTCCCTTTAGCTGCACTTACTGCTTTTTACAAAACTACCTTAATGAAGAGACCCCACAGGTAGTTTCAGATACCGGGGCCTTGATTGAAGAGGTTAAGGAAGCAATAAAAGCGAACCCCTGGCGGCTTTTTCGTGTAGGCACCTGGGAGCTTGGCGACAGCCTTGCCTTTCCTGAAGCTGACCAGCAGGTAAAGGAGTTAATAGAGGCCTTTTCTGAGATACCTGAGGCTATGCTTGAGCTAAAGACAAAGTCTTCAAGGGTGGAGCATATTCTGGGGCTTTCACACAGAGGAAAAACCGTTGTCTCCTGGTCATTAAACCCGGAGGAGGTGGTACAGAAGGAGGAACTCCACACCGCCTCGTTATATGAGCGTCTTCATGCAATGCAGAGAGTGCAGGAGGCTGGTTATTTGATTGGGCTTCATTTTGACCCAATGATACATTATCCAGACTGGCAGAGGGGATACACAAGGCTGGTTGAGCAGATATTCAGTTTCCTGAGGCCCGAGCAGATAGCCTGGATTTCAATTGGTTCTTTGAGGTTCAATCCAGAGATGAAGAGACTCATAGAACAGAACTTTCCCCACACAAGGATAACCCTTTCGGAAATGGTAAGTGCCGATGACAACAAGACCCGTTATGTAAAACCCCTCAGGCTTCAGATGTACAGATTGCTTTATGGACAACTAAAGAGGCACCTTAAAGGTGAACCCGTGATTATTTATCTATGCATGGAGCGATGGGATATGTGGGAGAGGCTATTCGGTTTTACCCCTGACAGCTCAGAAGAGCTCGATTACCTTTTTGCTGAAAACCTGTACAAACGGTTTGGCATAGGCAGGGTCAGGCCTGAGAGAAGAAACTATAAAGTTGCTTGACATAGAATCAGCCCTGTATTACAATGTAATAATCTCAATTGAGGAGGCTATTAGTATATGCGGACATCGATTAGTATAAGCCTTCCAGAAGAATTAGCAAAGGAAATAGATAAGGTAGTGAAACAGACCTCTCTTACAAGAAGTGAGTTGGTGAGGGCAGCCCTTGATGAGTATCTTTTTAAATTCAGATTCCGTAAACTAAGGGAAAGACTTGTTTTAAAGGCCCGAGAAAAAGGCATTTACACTGATGAGGATGTCTTTGAACGACTCGGATGAGGATAGTTGTTGACACAAACGTTCTAATTTCTGCATTTATAGCTACAGGAACCTGCAAAGACATCCTTGAATATGCAGTTGAAACACATGAGGTGATAATCTCTCCTTACATTCTGAAGGAACTTAAAGAAAAGCTTATTGAAAAACTGGTTTTTTCTACAAAAGATTATAGGGACATCAGGGATATACTTCAACAACATTTAACTGTTGTTACTGAAAAGAAGTCACTTCAGTCCTTTCCTGACAAAGATGATATACCGATACTGAATCTATGCTTAACGGTTAAGGCTGATATTTTAGTGACAGGAGACAAAGAACTCCTAAAACTGAGGCTTATCGGAAATACAAAGATAATCCCCCCTTCTGAGTTTTGGAAGATTGAAAAGGGTATAAGATCAAGGTAAAGAAGTTAGCAAACTCCTCGAGTATATTTTTAGAGTATGAAAGAAAACAAGCTTTTGTTACCCCTTGAACCTGATGAAACACCTGAGATGGCCTGGCTCTGGATAGGCACCTGGAGCATGGGTGGAGAGGGCTTTGGCCCACATGATGAAAGGGAGTCGCTGGAGGTTTTAAGGCTTGCCCTTAGGGAAGGTATCAGGCACTTTGACACTGCAGGGTTTTATGCCCATGGTCGATCAGAGGAATTGCTTTCAAAGGCCCTCAAGGGTATAAGAGGGTCGTGCTTTATATCGACAAAGGGAGGGCTTAAATGGCAGGGCAAAAAGGTGGTACACGATGCCTCACCAGAGGGCCTGAGAAGGGCATTAACCGAAAGCCTTCACAGGTTAAAGACCGATTATTTAGACCTCTTTCAGCTACACTGGCCAGACCCCCAGGTGCCTGTGCCTGAAAGCATAGATGCCCTTAAAGAGATGCAGACAGAGGGGCTCATCAGGTACTGGGGTGTTGGAAATTTAAGCGAGGCCCAGGTCAGGGAATATCTTTCAGAATATAAGGACATCCCCCACCAGGTACACTTTAATCCTCTTCATCGTACCGATTCTGTGCTACGGGCTGGCAGATGCTTCTGTATTAACTGCATTATATCTCCTTTAGAACAGGGCCTTCTGGCTGAAGGAAAAAGCTCTTCTGGCCGCACGGCCCTCAGTAAAAGGGACCTGAGGAGACGAAATCCCTATTTTATGAACCCCCAGGCCGTGGAGAGATGTAAAAAACTCCGAGAACTTACCAGTAAGGCACCCTATCCGCTTTCAGTTTATGTGCTACTGTGGATTGCAAGTAAGGAGGATGTTCATACCCTTATACCTGGACCCCGGAAAATCTGGCAATTAAAAGAGATCTTATTTTTCAGGAATATCGTTAAAGACAAAGGCCTCCTGGCCGGTTACGACGAGGAGGCCTTACTGAGGGGGAGGGTTGTCAGGGAGTTGTTTCCCATGGGGCTCTGGGAACAACTCGAAACCCTAAACAGGGGCTTGAGGTGAGACATATTACAGTTATTTTCTTTTTATTATGAATGTTATTGTTTCATCTTTGTCCTCCACCTGGATTATCTCTGCATCAAGTCGTTTAAGAAGGGCAGGTATGTCGGTAAGGGTTGCCCTGTCTGTGGCCAGCACCTTCAGGGTCTGGCCAGGCTCCATACTAACAACAGCCTTTTTTGTTTTAAGGGCTGGCATCGGACAGGTAAGCCCCCGTAAATCAAGTACCCGATCTTCCTTATGGCCGGTGTCTAAAAGCATAGCACTCCTTTCGCATCTACGGTGATATCAATAAGAGTCATGGCTCCGGAAACCCTGGCTCCTTCAATGAGGTCTTCCTCGGTAAGCCCCTTGTTTTCCATGGTCTGGGAGCAGCACAGTATCTCTACACCTTCATCAAGGGCCTCTTTAAGCCGCTGTGAAAGGGAGGGCTTAGAGGGGTGCTCCTTTTCATACTCCTGTATTGCACCCCGCACCATAATATCAACACCCTGCTGTATGCAATAAACCACGGTGTGGTACTCTGCGGCAGCAGCCAGTGCAGCAAACATCAGGGCAGACTTGGCCCTTGCCACATGGTCAAATCCGGAGGCACAGAGGATAACGAAACTTTCCTTTACAGGCTCTTGAACCTTTACCATTTACAGAACCTCTAAATTGCTTGATAGTTTTACAGGTCGGGAAAGGGTGGTGCCAACTGGTGAGGTGCTGATCACATGATTGTGAAGTGCTTCAAGGTCTTCCTTTGAGGCATCGCCCTTTAGCTTTACATTGGTCGTGATGGTCTTAAATCCGGGAAGCCTATCCATTCCTAATTCCTCAGGGGGTTCAAGTCCTAAAAACCCGGGCAGGTCTATCTCGCCTTCAAGCTCTATCTGGATGCTTTCAAGCTTAATACCCCTTACAGCCGCATTCATCGCATAACCAATACACAGACATGCACCATAGGCCTGCAGAACCACCTCCACTGGATTTGCAGCTGTGTCAGTACCACATAGCATCTCTGGCTCATCAAAGGTTATCTTAAAGCCCCGTGATTCTGCCTCTACCCTGAAACCGTCAAGCCAGTTGGCGGTAGCCTTCCAGACGGTTCGACCAGCCTCCCAGTTGCTCTTTACCTGCTCCACTACCTGCATAAGTTTTTCTGTTTCCAGTCCATTGATTGTTGCCATAATGTTACCTCCCATTAATGGTTTTGCCCTTCAGGCCTGATTTAAAAAGCAACTACCATGCCTGCAAATAACCTGTTGAAATATAAGAGAATATTAGATTCGGGATCTTTTACAAGAAAGAAGTAATTGCATTTTGCATGACTAAAAAACGGAAAGATTGCAATATGCAATCATTCAGAAAGGAGGTTGTATTTTTTCAGTTTTCTCCAAAGGGTGGCAGGATCGATGCCAAGCAATTCGGCAGCCTTCTTTTTTCTGCCGCCTGTTATGCTAAGTACCTTTTTAATGTGCTCTCTTTCGATGCTTTCAAGGGTAAGGTCTGTCTCTGGTACAGATGTACGGGTCAGGTTCTTTGGCAGGGCATCAATGGTAATTTCAAAGGAGTCGGTCATAATAAGGGCATGCTGTATGGTGTTTTCAAGCTCCCTCACATTGCCTGGCCAGTGATAATCCATAAGCAGGGAAAGGGCCTGCTCTGTAATGCCCCGCACATTTTTCTGCATACTCTGGTTGTACTTGTTAATAAAGTATCTGACCAGAAGCGGGATGTCCTCCTTTCGCTCTCTTAAAGGTGGCAGGTCTATTCTTATCACATTGAGCCTGTAGTAAAGGTCCTTACGAAAGGAGCCCGATTCAATGGCCTCCTCAGGGTCCTGATTGGTTGCAGCTATAATACGGACATCCACGGTCTGGGGCCTTGTAGAGCCAACCTTATAGAAGGTTCTGTCCTGGAGAAACCTCAGCAGCTTGACCTGGAGATTGGTGCTCATGGAGTTTATCTCATCAAGGAAGATGGTTCCGCCATCGGCAGCCTCAAAGAGCCCCTTTTTGTCGGCATCTGCACCAGTGAAGGCACCCTTTACATAACCAAAGAGCTCGGTCTCTAACAGGCTCTCAGGCACAGAGGCGCAGTTTATCGGGATGAAGGGCCTTTCCTTTCTCAGGCTATTAAAATGTATTGCCCTGGCAATTAGTTCCTTTCCGGTTCCGCTTTCACCATGGATCAGGATGCTTGAGGGTATGTTAAGGGTCTTTCTTACCAGGTCCATGACCTGCTTCATCTTCGGGCTTGTGGTAATTATACCGCTGAAGTCGTGAAATCGCTTGCACTCGTCTACCTCTTTCTGGAGACCCTCGAACAAACGGGCGTTTTCAATGGCAAGACTGATCGGGGCAGTGGCAGCCCGAAGAACATCCATCATCTCAGGGTCTGGGCTGTAGGGTGTGTGGGTGATTACACAGAGCACACCAACAACCTTGCCCTTTGCTTTAAGCGGAAGCCCTGCATAAAACTCCATGCCCTCTCGCCTCAGTGACTCACGGGTAAAGCGGCTGTCCTGGGATGCTTTTTCATTTATGACCACCTCGCAGTCAAACTGGGCAATGTTTCCACACATGCATTCCCCAACCTTTACCCTGTTTTCTGTCAGATCCCGTACAACCTCTTCAGAAAGATTGCGAAACGAAACGGGTATCATCTCCATGGTCTCTTCGTTTATCACATAGATAACTCCGGCATCCACCTCCATGAAGTCAATAACCTTCTCTAAGGCATCGTTAAGGATACTGGTAAGGTTCAAAGACCTGCTTACCGTAAGGGCAAGTTCATACAGGATGGAGAGTTTTTTGTTTTGCCGTTCAAGGGACATATCTTATCATAACCTATTTTTGATTTTAGATTTTAGATTTCAGATTTAAGATTTTAATCTAACCTGTCTATTGAAGAAAGCTCACAACGATGAAGGCAGAAGGGTATAGGGTTTGAGCGGTTTCAGGCAATCTAAAATCTTCACCAGGAGGGTGAAGTAGATTGCCTGCCTCGGAGCAGGGGGCCCCCGTCAAAGACTTTTCGGGGCACTGAGGCCTTGGATGGCCTGCGAGAATGAGCGAAAAGCCTATACCCTTGTACCTTAAAAACTGACTGATGTGTCAATAGTCAATTTAGGGATTTTAGATTTTTTCTGCGTAAGCCTTTAACCTGGTATTGAATTTGCTTTAGATACAGGCCGGTAGATTACTGGTAAAAGGAGGTAGGATGAATGAGCGGTAACAGAGAAGAAAGGCTGAGAGAGATTGTTAGTCGGAGGATTGAGTTTTTCAAGCGAAAACCTGAGGCAGCCATCTACCGTCCAAAGGTAAGCTCAAGGCTGATAGAGGGTCTGTACACAGAAACCCGGGTAAGGGAGCATACAGTAAAGGCGGATTATGCAGAGGCTGCCGGTGGGACAAACCGGGCGCCAAACCCAATTGAGCTCCTACTTTCAGCCCTTGCAGCCTGTATAGAAAGTGCTGTTTATGAGTTTGCTGCCTATGAGGGTATCAGGATAAAGGCTGTAGAGGCAGAGGTTGAGGGAGAGCTCGACCTTAGAGGACTATTCATGGTTGATGATTCGGTATCCCCTGGGTTTAAGCATGTAAGCTATACCCTTAAGATACGCTCCAGTGATGACCCCGACAGGGTCAAGGAGCTTGCCCAGAGGGTCATTGCCCACTGTCCGGTGGTTGACTCTCTGATAAGACCGGTAACCCTGAATGGAAATATTATTGTAGAGGAGGGTGTATAAATGAAGATAATCCAGGTTTTAACTGAAAGGGGTAAAGGGGTATCCTTTGAGTTTTTTCCGCCAAAGACCGCAGAGGGCAGAAAGGCCCTTCTTGAGGTAATAAAGGGGCTGAAGGTATTTAATCCCCTTTATGTTTCTGTAACCTATGGAGCAGGTGGCACCACCACAGATCGCACAAAGGAGACCATCTACGAGATACAGACCGTGCTGGATGAACCGGTTATGTCTCATCTTACATGTATAGGGGCAACCCGTAGCTCCATTAGGGCATTGCTTGATGAGTACAGACAAAAGGGTGTGGAAAATATACTCGCCTTAAGGGGTGATAAGCCCCAGGATGTGGAGGATTTTGATCCTTCTAAGGGTGAGTTTAAGTATGCCCGAGACCTGGTGGAGTTTATCAAAAAGGAGTTTCCAGAGTTTGGTATCTCCGTTGCCGTTTATCCAGAGGGGCATCAGGAGGCGCCCTCTCTTGAGGCAGACCTTGAATATACCAGGATAAAGATAGATGCCGGGGCAGACTTTGCAATCACCCAGATGTTTTTTGACAACTCCTACTACTATGACTTCCTGGATAGGGCCCAGAAGAAAGGTATTGATATACCCATACTACCAGGGATAATGCCCATAACCGATATTGTAAAGATAAAGCGTTTTGCCTCCTTCTGTAAGGCCACAATTCCCGCGGAGGTGGAAAAGAGGTTTGAGCCATACGCTGAAAGTCCTGAGGACATGCTGAAGCTTGGAGTGGAGCTTGCCATAAAACAGTGCGAGGACCTGATTGGACAGGGTGTCAGGTTTCTACACTTTTATACACTGAACAGAGAGGATGCGGTTTCAGAGATACTGAAGGCCCTGGTGCCTACTCATTTTTCTTGAAGGTTTCAAAGGGAGTTACCCTATAGTTTGGTTCGTATTTTATAGACTATTTTTACGGTTTCTCTTGCAGGCACAAGTGGATTGAACTCGATGTGGGTGGCATCGATTTTTTTGTAGGCATGGCTGCTTTCGATGATGCTCCATTGTCCCTGAAGGGTCTCAATAACCTTAACCTTTATATCCCGTGACTTGTGATTTGTAATGGTTATTTCATAGGTTCCTTCAAAGGTATTAGGGCCAATGCGTATGTAATCAACCTGACGGCGCCTTGCCTTTATGTCAAAGGCCCAACCAGTGGTAATTAATATCTCCTCTCCCCTTGGTGTATGATCAATTGTATCTGAGCCTGAAAAGACCATAGAAGCATCACTCCTTAAGGAATAAACCCTCACCTTACCTGCTGGAAAGACATAACCAAGATTATTGTCTGGACGATTTTTTATTTTTAAAATTACCTTAACCGGTAGATTTGCGCTACTATTGTATGCCGACGGATAGAACAGGTTGTTTTTAATAATATAGCTTTTTTCTACCCTGATGTTATTTGCCTCGAAAAGAAGCAGGGTTTTCGTTTCCCTTTCTTTCAAAGTAACCGGTCTGTTAATTCGATACTCGTGGTATTCATAAAGAGGCCTTTCAGTAGGGGCTGCACTCTTTTCCTTTACGGCTAAGGCAAATACACGCTCTGGCTGCTGTGAAGCCCTGTGAAGTTTGCCAGCAACAAGCCGTAAAGAGGCATTTTTAAAGGCCCTGTCAGTATTGTTTTGTATTGTGGCAAGACATTTAAGATATGCGAGTTCTTCGTTTAACAAAGTTAGCATACATGTAGAAGACCAGTTTAGACCGATAAGGTCGTATCCAATACGCAGCACGATCTTTCGGGCCTTATCAGTACGATATTTAAGCCTTAATCTACCATTTTCATAAACTCCTCCAGGGATCTTTGGTAATACGATTGTTCCAGGGTGATTAAGATAGATCTCTCCGTTTATCTCAAAATAGTACTGCCCCCTGGATCCAAGGAGTCGAGCCCTCTGGTAGATTTTCTTTAAGTTATTTCTGTCCCATAATACGAGTTTGATCTCCCTGTTGATATATCTTTGCAGGACCTCCTCTTTTGAAAAATTAGAAGGATAAAAGCTTTGTTCTGTAATTTCAACAGATTCAGGAGCAAGAATGTTTATAGAGGATGAAGCAATACCATCTGGCAGGCCATTAATCTGTATTTCCCCTTTTTTTCTTGAAAGTCTCAAAAGATAAGCCTCACTGATAAAGGCCGTGTTGTCGTTATAAATGGTAATGGAGATCTCTTTTGCAGAATCGGTGGAAATTATGGTCTTAGAGGTTACAGTGGAAGGGATCAGCCATACCAGCATTACCAAAAGCGCAAGTATCTTTTTCATTAACTTCCTCCTTGAGAAAACTCTATATGAGCAGATCCCTTAAAAAGATTATTATCGGAAATATAATAAGATCAATTACCCTCAAAAACAGAAGGATCAGTATAATAAAAAAGCCATAAGGCTCGATTCGGCTAAAGGCGATAGCCTGTCTGGGCGGAAGTATTCCCATTAGAATTTTGCTTCCATCAAGAGGTGGTATCGGAATGAGATTGAATACGGCAAGCCCAATATTGAGTATTACGCTTAACTGGAGCATAAGAGCAACTGGTACAAGTATCTTTTTTACTATAAAGACATTTTCCACCGGCAGAATCATAACGATCTTATAAAGTAGTGCCGAGGCCACCGCTATCAGCATGTTGGCTGCAGGCCCTGCAAGGGATACCCATATCATATCTTTTTTAGGGTCTCTGAGATTAAAGGGATTGACTGGCACCGGCTTTGCCCATCCGATCATTCTGGTCATTATAAAGACCAGGGTGCCCAGAGGATCGAGGTGTTTCAGGGGATTTAATGTTAATCTGCCAGCAAGTTTTGCAGTGGGATCTCCTAACCTATAAGCTACAAATCCGTGGGCGAGCTCATGAAAGGTAACCGCCACCAAAAGTGGCAAAGCCATAAGGACAATCTGTTTTAAGTAATACTCTATCATTTTTAACTTTAAAATTTATTTAATCTTTTTTTCAATACCTCTCAAGGCATTCTCAAGGGGAACAATGTAGCATGAATCCATGTCGTGCTCTATATCGTGTTTAGCCTTTAAAAAGGTGATCCTGTCGCGTATTCTTTCTTTCAGGTAATGTAAATACCTTTTTGTGCCCCTGGGTTTGTACTTCCTGTCGTAGTCTGCACCAAAGAGTTCTCCTGCGTTTTCAGGAATCTCAAGCCCGTTAAAGTATTGCCAATTCTGCCATTTAATATTTCCACGAACAAGTTCTGTTACTATTTTCAGAGTCAAATCTTTGGGAATATCCACAAGATGCCCTGGAGTACCAAAGGCATAAGTATTCATTATGTAGCACTCGGTGCCCATCTGAAAGAGCTTTCTGAATTGCTGACAGTCGGTAAGCAGGGGATGTACCCTGAAGGGATTTGCAAAGGGTTCGATAACCAGCTTGCTAAGTTCCTCAGGATCAACATTTTCCACACCCTTTGCCCTCATAGTACTCAGGGATGCCCCCAGTGCCACAGCAAGGTCGATGGTCTTTACCCTGCAAACTGGTGGCAGGCTGGGGTCTTTCTGAAGCCATATAACCGTGCCCGGAAGCTCACAGGAGTCGGTGTGATTGAACATATCTCTGGATTTGATACAGCGGCCATTACGGTTTCTAACATCGTAGGCCACCAGCCTTCTACTACCATTGGGTTCCTCTGTTACAGCCACATTCTGAGCTGTAAGAAAATATTTTATCTGAGGGTCTCGATAGGAGACCGAATCGGTTTTATCAAACAGGCTTGGTTCTAAAGCCACGGATATGTTGTGTTCAAGATCTATTAAAAAGGCATCATCATGGATTACCGTGACCTTTTCAGACTTTTTCAGTGTGCCTCCATGGTCGTGACTATTGGTAATGGAGGATTTCCCCGAGCCAGAAAGCCCAAATACTGCAACTGGTGGATGACAGCCTATTTTTTTAATTCCTCCATGGCAGGCAACCATGTTCTGCCTCACACCTGCAGTCCAGGCAAGTGTAAGGGTGCCCTTTTTGCGTTCGCCAAAATAACGCATGCCAAGGATGGCTATGCAGTTTTCTCTTTCATCAACTATCACAAGGCCATCAGGAAAATCAGGATGCGACCATTCAGGATCGGCCAGAACAAGAATATCTGGTTCATTAATTGGACGAGACTTTTGGTAACGACCTATCCAAGGTCTCATCCAGGGTGTAAAATTAAGACCCCAGTCAAGCATGTTCTTGGCATCGGTAACAGGGCTTAAAAGATGGGCTTTAAGCATAAAGCTTGGATGTATGCCCACGATACCCTCAAGCCAGAGGCAGGGTCTTCGATTCATTTGATATACAGCCTCTCGAAGTATTCCCAGATAAAGGTCTTTGTTTTTCCCCATCTGTCTTACAAGTCGTCTTGCCCTGGCTGTTCTGCCGACAACCCTTCCATCCTGGGAAACAAGCACCTTTGCACTCTTAGGTAGTCCAAAACGCTCTGGTTTGTACATGGGCTCAGAGGTAACAATTACCTCTGGCTGTTTTGTCGAAAGCCTGTACAGCTCGGCCATGCTGGTCTTTTTTACTGAGTTTGCATAGAAGGCGGTTTCTATTATTGCTCTCCACGGGCCTGCCGGGAGTTTATGGGTAGACGACATTATGAAAAGCCTCCTTATAAAAGTCTTTTAAGACCTTTGATGTGCAGAGAGGGTCTAACTGACAATAAATCAAATCACTTACCCAAGTATGCTTTATTTTAACATAATACTGTTTTTAATTAGTTTTTGGTGGAATTATTTTTGTTTTTTTGTGATAATATGAAAAACCACCATGAAAAAGAGATTATTAACAAAACTACTGAGTCTTCTTTTTATCATTTTGCCTCTTTTTAGTATACTGGCTCAGGAACCCGGGGTTTATGTTATAACCCTTCAGGGCGTTATAAATCCGGTTGCCTCAGAATATATAAAGAAGGGTATCTCCCTTGCCAATACTCAGGGTGCAAAGGCCATTGTTATCGAGTTAGACACCCCTGGTGGGCTCGATACCTCCATGCGGGAGATAATAAAGGCCATTAACCAGAGCGCAGTACCTGTAGTGGTCTATGTCTCACCAACTGGTGCCAGGGCTGCTTCTGCTGGTGTTTTTATAACTCTTTCGGCCCATGTGGCAGCAATGGCCCCTGGCACAAACATCGGGGCTGCCCATCCTGTAGGTATTGGTGGCAAGATGGACAAGACCATGGTTGAAAAGGTCACAAACGATGCAGTGGCCTATATAAAATCCATAGCCGAGCGTAGAGGCAGAAACAAAGAATGGGCTGAAAAGGCTGTCAGGAAAAGCATCTCTGCCACTGCAAAGGAGGCCCTTGAGCTTGGAGTTATTGATCTGATTGCAAACAACCTGGATGAACTGCTTGGAAAGATAGACGGCACAACAGTAGAGACAGCCTCAGGAAAGGTTAAACTAAAGACAAAAGGCGTGCCGGTAAAAAAGGTGCCCATGGGCTTAAGATTAAAAATTCTTGGCGTTATAAGCAATCCAAACATCGCCTATATACTAATGTTGCTTGGTTTTTACGGGCTGTTTTTTGAACTCACCAATCCGGGTGCAGTGTTTCCGGGTGTTTTTGGAGCGATATGCCTGATTCTTGCCTTTTATTCCTTTCAGACTCTACCGGTTAACTATGCAGGACTTTTACTGATAATATTGTCTATCGTACTGTTTATCCTGGAGATTAAGGTTACCTCTCATGGCGTTTTGACAATAGGAGGAATAATATCAATGGTTATTGGCTCTATTATGCTGTTTGAAAGCCCGGCGCCATTTTTTAAGATCTCCCTTTACATAATCGTGCCAGCGGCAATAGTAACAGCTCTGTTTTTTACGCTTACATTCTCTCTTGCCCTAAAAGCCTGGCGAAGAAAACCTGTTACAGGGAAAGAGGGGCTCCTTGGTCAGGAAGGAATAGCACACACAGATATAAATGGCGAGGGAATGGTCCTGGTTAGAGGAGAGTACTGGCAGGCTTACAGTGATGAGCCAATCAAGAAAGGTGATAAGGTGATAGTGGAGTCCGTTTCAGGACTTAAAATAAAAGTAAAAAGGGGGTAGGCGATGATTTTCCCACCACAACTTTTAAGCATGATCTTTGTTGTTATTCTGGTGTTTTATTTCCTGGCCAGTGCAATAAAGATCCTGAAAGAGTATGAACGGGGCGTTGTGTTCAGGCTTGGTAGAATCATACCAGTAAAAGGGCCTGGTCTGGTGATAATATGGCCGATAATTGATAAGCTGGTACGGGTAAGCCTTAGAACAGTAACAATGGATGTTCCACCACAGGATGTAATAACCAGAGACAATGTTTCTGTAAAGGTTAATGCAGTAGTCTATTTCAGGGTTATGGACCCGATTAAAGCGGTCACAGAGGTGGAAGACTTCTACTTTGCCACAAGCCAGATTGCTCAGACCACCCTGAGAAGCGTTGTTGGTCAGAGCCATCTGGACGATCTACTCTCTAAACGCGATGAGATTAATGCTGAACTGCAGAGGATAATCGATTTTCAGACCGAACCATGGGGAATCAAGGTAACCGCAGTTGAGGTTAAGAATGTTGACCTGCCACAGGAGATGCTCAGGGCAATTGCACGGCAGGCAGAGGCAGAAAGGGAAAGAAGGGCAAAGGTCATTCATGCCGAGGGTGAATTCCAGGCAGCCGAAAAACTTAAAGAGGCAGCAAAGATACTGGCACCCGAGCCCATGGCCCTTCAGCTGAGGTATCTGCAGACCCTTACAGAGATAGCCACAGAGAAGACTTCTACCACAATATTCCCGGTGCCTATTGACCTTTTAAAGCCATTTTTTGATAAGATGTCTATGGACGAGAAGAAAAAGGAGGGATAAATACACCTATAAATGCTTTCTAAACTAAAGGGTGCCACTATCGATGGTATAGTGGCACACGCCATTGATGTTGAGGTTGATATATCAGCGAGGGGGCTTCCTCAGTTTTCAATGGTTGGGCTGCCTGATGCCACGGTCAAGGAAAGTCGAGACAGGGTAAAGGCAGCCTTGAAAAATACGGGATTTAACTTCCCCCTGAAACAGATAACTGTAAACCTGGCTCCAGCCGATTTGAAAAAAGAGGGTTCATCCTTTGATCTTCCTGTGGCTATTGGTATCCTTTGTTCTGAAGGAGTGCTTGAGCAGGAGGCCCTTGAGGGATATATGTTTACCGGAGAGCTTTCTCTGGATGGTAGACTGAGACCCATTAGAGGTGCCCTCTCAGTGGCTATGGAGACAAAACGGCTTGGGCTGAGGGGGTTGATAATTCCAAGAGAAAATGCAGAGGAAGCAGCCCTGGTCAAGGGAGTGGATGTTTTTGCAATGGAGAGTATAAACCAGGTGGTTGAGTTTCTGAAGGGGCAGAACTATTACCATCCCTTTACTGTGGATGTGGAGGTGTTGCTACAGAGGTCGTCGGTTTATGAAGAGGACTTTTCAGAGGTAAAGGGGCAGGAGCATGCAAAACGAGCAATGGAGATTGCAGCAGCCGGCGGACACAACATTCTTATGATAGGTCCTCCTGGCTCAGGCAAGACAATGCTTGCCCGCAGGCTTTCAACCATTTTGCCTGATATGACCTTCCAGGAGGCCCTTGAGACAACCAGGATTCACAGTGTGGCAGGCACATTAAGGCCTGATCAGCCACTGCTTGCCCGGAGACCTTTCAGGGCACCCCATCATAGTATTTCAGATGTGGCCTTAATCGGTGGTGGGCGTAATCCGCGCCCTGGTGAGGTTTCTCTTGCACACAATGGTGTATTATTCCTTGATGAACTGCCAGAGTTTAAAAGGAATGTCCTGGAGGTCCTGAGGCAGCCCCTTGAGGACGGAGAGGTTACGGTAGCCAGGGTTTCTGCTACCGTAAGCTTTCCAGCTTCCTTTATGCTTGTGGCAGCCATGAATCCATGTCCCTGTGGATATCTTGGTGACGAGAGACATCAATGTATCTGTACCCCGGGGCAGATATACCGATACAGACGCAAGGTGTCAGGGCCCTTGATGGACAGGATCGATATTCATATTGAGGTGCCAGCGGTGGATTATAAAAAACTCTCCTCTGATATTGCATCTGAACCATCTGAAAAGATAAGACAACGGGTGGTCAGGGCACGAGGGATACAGCTTGAACGCTTTAAAAAAGACCGTATCTACTGTAACAGCCAGATGAAGAGCCGACACATTAAAAAGTACTGCCAGCTAACACCGGATGCAAAGACCCTGCTTGAGGAGGCAATGGACAGACTTGGGCTTTCAGCCAGGGCCTACTCGCGGATTCTGAAGGTATCACGCACAATAGCAGACCTGGAAGACAGCCCTCAGATTCAGGCGCATCACATTTCAGAAGCAATACAGTACAGAACTCTGGACAGGGCTCTGATTTAATCTCTGAAGCGTTTCCTTATCTTTTCCATTATTTTTAATAATTCAGTTTTTGCAGTATAATGTTACAGATAAAAGGTTTCCTGCTATGAAGATTAAGCGTTTAAACAGCCTCAGCTTTAAATTCAGCTTTATTGTTGGTATCATCCTGTTTTTCTTTTGCGCCTTTTTATCACTGCTTTTGTACTACTACCTGAGGGCCCACGCAATAGAAAATGCTGAAAGAAAAACAGAGATCATTATGGCCTTTGTTAAGGCCGTTGGTGATTATGTTAAGGATTCATTCAGACCAAAGATGCTTGAGATAATTTCAGAAGTGGATCCAGAAAATGAGTTTCTTGTAGAGTCTATATCCGCTACTCATGTAACAATGGAAATAATGAAAAAATTTAATAAGGATATTCAAGACTATATGTACAAAAGGGTGTCTGACAGGCCTTTAAATCCTGAACACCGGGCAGATAGTTTTCACTTGAAAATGATCGAGTATTTCAGAAACCACCGGAGTGAAAAGTCATGGCATTCGATTGTTGATTTTAATAACAGACAAACCCTTGTTTATGCCAGACCAGTGGTAAGCAGTAAGGACTGCCTCATATGTCATGGAAAGAAAGAGACTGCACCGCCGGCTATATTGAAGATATACGGCGACAGTGGTAACTTTGGGTGGAAGGCAGGCAGGGTGGTTGGCGTTGAAACCGTATCTATACCGATGGATGCCACATTCAGGGATATAAGGGGCATTGCTTTAAGCGCCTTTATCCTTGGCCTGGCTACCCTTTCTGTGCTGTTTTTTGCGATATACGAGACCTTCACACACCTTGTATCTCGTCCTATAAAGAGCCTGTCGAATGTTTTTAAAGGGATAGTTAGAGGTTCTTTACCCCTTGGTAAAGACATAGATGTTACAAGCACCGACGAAATAGGAGAGCTTACCGAATCCTTTAATATACTTGCACGACACCTGCACGATGCTCAGGAAAAGCTAAAGAGAACCGCTGAGATAGAAAGACAGATGATGGAGACCGAAAAGCTGGCAGCCCTCGGGCAGCTTTCTGCTGGAATAGCCCATGAGATTAATAATCCGATAGGAGGTATCAGGCTCTGTTTCGATAATCTCATGAGTACAGAGATGGATGAGGAAACAAGGAAACAGCATATTGAGGTGGTAAGATCAGGATTAGACAGGATCCAGAGAATCGTTAAACAGCTACTCGAGTTTTCAAGGAACACACCCCTTAACATCTCGCCCGTAACGATTGATACAATAATTGAAAATGTTTTAAAGATTTCGGAGTACACCATATCAAAAAAGGGTATAAAGATCGTAAAGGAGTTATCACCAGATAACCCCACTTTGTGGGTGGATTCAAATAAGATGGAGCAGGTACTTTTGAATATAATAATCAATGCTATCCAGGCGATGGACGAGGGAGGAACATTGACGATACAGACTAAAGTGGTTGGCGACAGATGTGCTGTTTCTATCTCTGATACGGGTAAAGGGATTGAGCCTCAGGTACTGTCGCGCATCTTTGATCCCTTTTTTACTACAAAGGAGGGAACGGGAACAGGGCTCGGGCTTACAGTTAGTAAGGCAATCGTTGAACAGCATGGAGGGTCTATAGAGGTAGAAACCTCTGAAAAGGGAACAACCTTCACCGTGTGGATACCACTTGGTCAGAATCCTGATATCCAGGTAAGGAGGCAACAGTAGTGGCTGAAAAAAGTGCAATAAAAAGGCATATCCTGATAATCGAGGATGAACCAAGCCTCAGGCTTGGTATGAAGCACTTTTTAAGCACCCAGGGCTACAGGGTTTCCCTGTGTGCTGATGGTGCCGAAGGTATGGAGGCAATTAAAAAGGGAGATTTCGATCTGGTGATCACCGATATCAGGCTTCCCCATTGTAGTGGGTTTGAAATATTAGATATCGTAAAAAACCAGTATCCAGATAAAGGAATAATACTGATAACAGCATACGCAGATGTAAAGGATGCGGTTCAGGCAATAAAAAAAGGGGCCTTCGACTATATAGCCAAGCCCTTCTCGAATGAAGAACTGCTTATAACAATTGAGAGGTTTTTCAAGTTTCAGAGCCTTGAAAACGAGGTTACCCTTCTCAGGGAGACCTTAAAAAATAAAGAGGGATTTGCAGATATTATAGGGGTAAGCCCGGAGATGAAACTGGTTTTTGACAGAATCACATCTGTAGCAAAAACAGATGTGCCAGTTTTGATAGAGGGAGAAAGCGGAACAGGAAAAGAGCTTGTGGCCAATGCCATACATAACCTTAGCAGCAGGAAGGATAAACCCTTTGTCAAGATAAACTGTGCCGCCATTCCTGAGCATCTTTTTGAATCGGAGCTCTTTGGACACGAAAGAGGTGCATTTACAGGTGCCACTGAAACACGTAAAGGAAAGTTCGAGTACGCCAATGGTGGCACCATATTCTTTGATGAGATTGGTGATATCCCACTGGTTTTACAGCCAAAGCTACTAAGGGTAATTGAGGATCATGCTATAACAAGGCTTGGTGGCAATGCCACAATTGCAGTGGATGTACGGATTATTTATGCTACAAGCAAGAACCTCAAGGAGCTTGTAAAAGAGGGAAGGTTCAGGGAAGAGCTTTTCTATAGAATCAATGTGGTGCCAATCCAGCTTCCACCACTAAGAAAAAGGGTAGAGGATATACCATACCTGATTGATCACTTTCTTAAATACTACATGAAAAAGTATGATAAGCCTGAGTTGCGAATCTCTCAGGAGGCCTATCAGGCCCTACTAAGCTATCACTGGCCAGGCAATGTAAGGGAGCTTAAACATGCGATTGAGCGAGCTGCCGTCTTATCAAAAGACGGGGTTATTACACTGAGTGATCTGCCGGAAGAGATATCCGGGCCTGGCATTCCCTGTATTTCAGAGGGGTATACCCTTGAGGAAAGTCTTAGATGTTTTGAAAGGGAGATGATTCGTAGAGCCCTGAAGGATGCCGGTGGTAAAAAGACCGAGGCAGCTCGCAGGCTCGGAATTAGCAGAAAGGTTCTCTGGAAAAAGATAAAGGATTACGAAATAGAATAGTTCCCACCAGGGAACATAGAGATAATGGTGAATGTTACTTCAAAGGAACATTCCAGCCTTAATACCCTCCAGAAAATACATTCATTTCTAAAGGAATAGAGGCCTTTAAACTGTCCATCCCTGCTGGCACCCTGCTTGCTATCTCGAGGTACGAATTTATCCAAAAACTCAATGAAAGGAGGTAACCTATGGCGGAAAAAGTTGCTGAAACGGTACCCAAGCCTCAATCAACGGGGATGGGATGGAAGGAGTTGTGGCTGAAAGAGGACTGGTGGGCAGTATGGCTGGGCTTAGGGATAGTGATAGTAGCATACATCTTTTTTGCAAATGGTAGTACCATAAAACCCATAGCAATCAAACCTGCCAAATGGCATACCTTTGCAGAGTTATGGTCACATTTTATTAGCAACATCGGAGCATATGCTGCAAATTTCATTATCTGGCTGATTATTTTCAGTGTCAGTACGGCTATACTGGGTTTTAAACAGTCAGAATTTATCCCCTCTTTTATCTTTGTTTACATCTTTTCGGTGATAATCTTTATGATCGGTGCCTGGGATAAGGCTCATCATTACAACCTCGAGCCTCCTCTGGTTGCTCTTGCCCTTGGAATGATAATATCCAATGTCTTCAGATTGCCAAAGTGGATGGATTCTGGTTTCAGGGTGGAGTACTACATAAAAACAGGTATAGTCCTGCTTGGTGCAACTCTGCCATTTACATTGATTATCTGGGCCGGGCCTATTGCCTTTGTGCAGGCAACAATAGTTTCAGTTACAACCTTCCTTGTTATCTTCTTTGTTGCAACAAAGGCCCTGGGGCTTGATAAACGACTTGCATCGTGCCTGGGTGCTGGTGGTGCTGTGTGTGGAGTGTCAGCAGCCATTGCAATTGGTGGAGCTGTGAAGGCCAAGAAGGAGTACCCCTCCATTGCTATTACCATGGTTATTATCTGGGCAATAATCATGATATTCTTCCTGCCCCTGGTGTCAAGGGCAATGCATCTACATGCAGGTATAGTGGGTGCATGGGTTGGAACCTCAGAGTTTGCCGATGCCGCCGGATTTGCAGCAGCCCAGGCCTATGGTACTATGGCACAGAACCTGCCGAATATACCCGGTACAGAGGATGCGGCTGTCTGGGGTTTTACCCTCATGAAGGTAATAGGTAGAGATATATGGATTGGTATCTGGGCCTTTGTGCTTGCCCTTATATCCTGTATGAAGTGGGAGGCCGAGGAGTGTGGTGTAAGGCCCAGTCCGGCAGAGATATGGTGGAGGTTTCCAAAGTTTGTCCTGGGCTTTTTCGCAGCATCCCTTCTTATGACCGCTATATCAAGTGGTTATACCCTTGAGACCTACAACAAGATCGTTAAACCAATGCTCGTGGGCCCAATAAAGACCATGAGAACATGGACATTTATTTTCTGCTTCTTCAGCATTGGTCTTACCACAAGATTTAGAGAGCTTACAAAAACAGGTGCAAAGCCATTCTGGGCCTTTACTGCTGGCGTTGTGGTTAATGTGATTCTGGGCTTTATACTGTCGGTGTTTATCTTTGGTAACTACTGGTCAAGCCTCGGGAAATAAGGCCGCAGAGGTGGCACCTTCCGCTGTGGCTGGAGGTGCCACCTTTCTCTAAAAGGGATAATAGAGATGGAAAAGGCTAAAAAACAAAGTTGTATGAACTGTGCATACTTTAATAATGACCCTGAATACATTGAGGTTGTGTTTAATGGATTAAAGGTCTTTGGTTCAGGTTACTCATCTGTAAAGAGAGACGATGGTATTTGTCAGCTTGATAACCGGTATTTGTCAGGGTATAATCTCTGCAGGCACTTTAAACAGAGAGATTAAATCTTTATCCCTCTAAATCCTTCCTCATGATTTTTTCACCTCTTAGAGCTACCTTTTTAATCAAACGTTTGTTTAAAATAGAGTAATGAATACCAGAACCAGGGACAGGATCCTGAAGGCTGCTGAGGAGCTCTTTGCTGAAAAGGGTTTTGATGGCGTTAGTGTGAGGGAAATTACCGATAGGGCGGGCTCCAATGTTGCCTCGGTGCATTACTACTTTGGTAATAAAAAGGGACTGTATCTTGCGGTGTTCAGGGAAAGAATGGCCCAGCGGGCAAAGAAGGTGCAGGAGCTTTTCTGGAAGGAAATTGGTGACGATCCAACCCCCTCGGCAGAAAAGATTATAAAGACCCTGGCCAGGGCATTCCTGAAAAGTCCCTTCAGTAAAAAGGAGCGTATGCTTCACCATAAGCTAATGGCACGCGAGGCCAATCGGCCTACCGAGGCATACAGTATCTTTCACAAAGAGGTTATTGCACCTTTTTATAATGCTTTGATAGAGTTGTTAAGTCCCTATTTGCCTGAGGGCTTGAGTAGACAGGACAGGGTGCTTTATGTGTTGAGTATCATTGCCCAGGTGATGCACTTTAATCTTGCAAGAAGCATGATTTCCCATATAACCGGACAGCCTTACACCGATAGGTTTATCGATAGGCTTGTTAACCACATAACCAGGTTTTCTCTTTATGGAATAAACTACAGGGCAGACAGGTGACGATGAAAAGGAAAAGACCGGTTATAATGATTGCAGGCGTGTTAATGGTGATGCTGATCTTTTCATGCTCCACCATTAAAAGTACAAAACCGGATATCCCGATTCCTGAAAAATTTAATAACGAAGAGAAATCCTCTGAGGCAACTTTGAATCTAAAGAGATGGTGGGAGGAGTTTAATGACCCAGCTCTGAATACATTGGTGGAGGAGGCCATTAAAAACAACCATGATATACGGCTGGCTGCCGAGAGGATACTACAGCTTGAGGCAGAACTCAGGGCTGTAGATGCAGTACTTTATCCAAGGCTTGATCTTCAGGGAAACCTGTCAAGGCAGAAGCAGTCGGTTACCAGCACATTTACAGGCCAGCGTGTATCATTTAACACAACAAGCATAAACCTGAGCGTTGTGACCTCCTACGAGATAGATCTCTGGGCAAGGCTCAGGGCATCGGAAAAGGCAAAGTGGGCTGAGTATTTCAGGGTAAAGGAAAATCGAGAAAGCATACTACAGACTGTTGTATCAGAGCTTGTGAATCAGTATATTCAGATGCAGGCTCTTAAACAAAAGATAGCTATTACATCAGACAGCATCAAGAACGCAAGAAAGACCTACCAGATAATAAAGGGTCGTTACCAGAGGGGCCTGAGTAGCTATTTAGATTTGTTACAGGCACGGGGTTTTGTTACCGAACAGGAAGCCCTTTTGCCGGCTCTTAAAAGGCAGCTAAAGGAAATTAAAAAGAGGATCGCCCTTATAGTGGGTAGATATCCGTCAGATGATGTAGTTTCCACAAAAAGTGGTCTTATTGATGTAGATACCCTCAGGCCGGTGCCAGCAGGGTTACCCTCGGAGCTACTTTTAAGAAGGCCTGATATTAAGGCCCTTGAGTCAGAAATGGAGGCAGCCTTTCAGCTACTCAGGGCAAGGCGTGCCGCAAGATTTCCCAAAATCACCCTTACAGGTACCTATGGCTATACAAGTGATGAACTCAGGAACCTCTTTAAACCAGAAAACACCCTCTGGCAGATCGCCTCTGGTCTGGTAGCACCCCTTTTTGATGCAGGAAGGTTAAAGGCAGAGGAGGAGGCCCAGGCTTCCAGATACAGACAGCTCCAGATACAGTACGCAAAGTCGGTACTACAGGCATTTTTTGAGGTGGAGAATGCCCTTTCAAGCAGGTTCTGGTTGTATAAGGAGAGAGACAAACTCTTAAGGCTTTATCAGGATCATAAAAGGGCCCTCGAGGCGGCCAGAAACAGATACAATAAAGGGGTGGTGGATCTGCTGAATGTCCTGGAGTTAGAGAGAAGGCTATTTCAGACCAGGCAACGACTTACAGATACAACCCTGGCAATACTAAAAAACAGGGTCTTTCTCTATAAGGCCCTTGGTGGAAGGTGGTACTGAGGAGGAGTAAATGAAGGATGTCTCAAGAAGAATACTTCAATTAGTACTGGTTATTCTGGTGCTTGCCATTGGGGTGGGCCTGACCAGATGGATAATTGCCACAAAGCCGAAGATTAAAAAGACAAGACCCCCAGGGCATGTTCCCCTTGTTAAAACCATGACAGTGAAACAGAGACCCATTACAGTGGAGATAGACTCTGAAGGTACAGTAAGACCGGTGGCCAGGATAACCCTTTCTCCGCAGATTAGCGGCAAGGCAGTGGAGGTTTCTGAGAATCTTCGCACTGGTAAGCTGGTTCGTAAAGGCGAGCTATTAGTAAAGATCGAGGATGAAGATTACCGTATCGCCCTTATCAGGGCAAAGGCAGAGATACAGAAGACCCTGGCAGAGCTTTCAAGGCTAAAGGAGGATGCCAGGGCATCAGTGGATGAATGGAAGAGTGTTAACCCGGATGTGCCACCACCGCCTCTGGTTGCAAGGGAGCCAGATATAAAGGCTGCCGAGGCAGCCCTGCAGGCAGCCAGGGCCGGACTAAAAAAGGCAGAGCTTGATTTAAAGAGGACTGAGATCAGGGCACCCTTTGATGCCATAGTGATTAACGAGGATGTGGACATTGGTCAGTATCTGCGGGCAGGGCAGGCAATTGCAACCCTTGCCTCGGTAGAAGAGGTAGAGATAAGGGTCTTTTTAAATGAAAAAGACGCAGGCTACCTTTACATACCCGGTATTAATACTAAGGAAGAGTCAGGCTCCGAGGCCCTGGTATCTGCGGTTTATGGCACAAAGAAATACACCTGGAGAGGAAGAATAACCCGGGCCGAGCCTGTAGACGAAAAGACCCGTACCCTACCGGTAGTTGTAGTGGTGAAGGGGCCTTACAGAGGGCTTCCTCCCCTTGCAATAGGGCTTTTTGTGGATGTAAAGCTTAGAGGACGAACAATTTCTCCGGCTGTACTGATGCCCAAAACAGCCCTCAGGTGGGACTCAGAGGGCAGGCCCTTTGTATGGGTGCTTGATAGAGAAAACAGACTGAGAAAAAGGGCTGTTGTGATAGAACGCACCGACAATGGAAAGGCCCTTATTAGTAAAGGGCTTTCAAATGGTGAGGTTGTGGTGCTTTCACCACCTGATACTGCAACAGAGGGACTGAAGGTAAGGGTTTTGAATAAATGAAAAAGGTAATATCCTGGTTTATAGAAAACCATGTAGCAGCCAACCTCTTGATGATCTTTGTGCTGCTGATGGGTTTTTTTACTGCCATCAATTCAAAGGTTGAGATCTTTCCAGAAACAGCAGCCGACAAGGTAATAATCACCATCGAATACCCTGGTGCCTCACCATCTGAGGTGGAAGAGGGAGTGGTAAAAAAAGTGGAAGAGGCTATAACCGGGCTTGATGGTATTAAAGACATAAACTCCTTTGCCACAGAAAGCTCAGCCGTTATAGAGGTAGAGGCTGTAAAGGGATGGGATATAGACAAGCTTTTTGATGATGTGAAGTCAGAGGTAAACAGGATACGCACTCTGCCTGACAATGCAGAACGTCCGATTATAAAGAAGTTTGTATTCAAGGCACCGGTTCTGAATGTTGCAATATATGGAGATGCACCTCTTGGGCTGCTTAAGGATTATGCCGACCGGATAAAGGATGAAATCATAAGCCTTCCCCATGTATCACAGGCAGAGATATTTGGTGTAAGCAGTCCTGAAATAGCCATAGAGATATCTGAAAAACAACTGCGAAAGTACAATCTAAGCCTTTCGGATGTGGCAGCCCGTATCAGACAGTTCAGTCTTGATCTTGGAGCCGGAGAGATAAGAGAAAAGGCCGGGTACATACTGCTAAGGGCAAAAGGGAAGAGATACTCAGCCCGTGACTATGAAAACATAGTGATCCTCAGTGCCCCTGATGGCAGGGTGGTTAGGCTATCGGATATTGCCACTCTTAAAGATACCTTTGAGGAAAGGGATATCTCTTCCAGATTCGATGGCAAACCTGCTGTGGGAATCCTGGTTTACAGAATTGGTAAGGAAAATGCCCTTACGGTTTCCAAGGAGGTAAACCAGTATATAGATTCCATAAAAGATACCCTGCCACCTGGCATTCATGTGGATACCTTTGGCGACAGATCAGAGATACTGAAGGCAAGGCTGTCGCTACTGCTTAAGAATATGGCCTATGGAATGATACTCGTGGTGGTAGTGCTTGGAATATTCCTTAACAGAAGGCTTTCCTTCTGGATAACCCTTGGAATTCCGATCTCCTTTGCCTTCGGTCTTATACTGTTGCCTCATTACAATGTCTCTATCAATATGATTTCCCTCTTTGCCTTCATTATGGTCCTGGGTATAGTGGTAGACGATGCTATTGTGGTTGGCGAGAGTGTGTTCAGAAAGAGGCAGGAGGGGCTACCTTCTTTTAAGGCAGCAGTCGAGGGTACCATGGAGGTGGGAATACCGGTTATCTTCTCGGTGCTTACAACAGTGGCAGCCTTCTGGCCTCTGCTATTGGGTACCGGTGTTATGGGCAAGGTGATAAAAAACATTCCTATCGTGGTTATTGCTGTGCTGATGGGTTCGTTGCTGGAGGCACTGCTTATTCTTCCATCCCATTTAGAAAGGTCAAAGCTACCAAAGAGGGGCAGGAAGGAAAACTTTGTTTCAAACTGTCTTGAGGGCTTTATTAAGGGGCCTTACAACAAAATATTAAACTTTTCTCTTAGGTGGAGATATGTTACTGTGGCGGTTGCGGTAGCTCTTTTACTGATTAGCCTTGGGCTCTGGATAGGTGGCAGGATAAAGTTTACATTTTTCCCCAAGGTGGAAAGTGACCGGATGATCTGTGAGATAACAATGCCTCCGGGCACACCATATGAGGCAACCCTTAGCATTATAAAGCATGTAGAAGAGGCTGCAAAGGAGGCAGCCAGAGAGGTAGAGGCAAAAAGGAAGGATAAAGACTCAACCCCATTAATTCGATACATATACTCAATTGTTGGACAGCAGCTTCCCATGGGACACAGGAGTACCACGGGGCCACCACCTTCGGGAAGTCATGTGGGCCAGGTGATAGTTCAGCTTATAGGCTCAGAGGAAAGAGAAGACCTCAGCACTTCAGAGGTTACAGCCATCTGGCGTAAAAAGGTGGGTAAGATCTATGGTGCAGAGGCTGTAAGGTTTTACAGCGAACTTTTCAGTGCTGGAAAAGGGGTCTCTTTTGACTTAACAATGGACAATGAGGAATCGCTTCACCGGGCTGTTGAGGAGCTCAAGGCAGAGCTTTCAAAATACCCCGGGGTATACGACATAGAGGACAGCTACATCCCTGGCAAACAGGAGCTCAGACTAAGGCTAAAGCCGGCTGCCTACTCCCTTGGCATTACCCTTCAGGACCTTGCCCGTCAGACAAGGGCAGCCTTTTATGGCGAAGAGGCGCTGCGACTACAAAAAGGCCCCGATGAGGTTAAGGTGCTGGTCAGGTATCCAAAACAGGAAAGACAGCATCTTGAAAGCCTTCTTGATATGCGTATTCGTACCCCTGATGGCCGACTGGTACCCTTTTATGAGGTGGCTGAGGTGGAAAAGTCTCGTAGTTATGTGACCATTACAAGAAGAGATCGTAAAAGAATAGTAACCGTTTCGGCCGAGGTGGATGAAACGGTGATGAATGCAAACGAACTCAGAGAGGAGTTGCTAAGCCGGGTATTACCAGAGTTACAAAGCAAGTATCCAGGGCTTAAATACAGCATTGCAGGTGAGGGCAAGGAACAGAAGGAGTCGCTTTCGGATGTGATGAGGGGAATGCTGCTTGCGCTTGTTCTAATTTATACCTTGCTTGCCATACCTCTTAGGTCATTTGTTCAACCAGTTGTTATAATGTCGGCCATACCTTTTGGTATTATCGGAGCAATCTTTGGCCATATTCTGATGGGCATGAATCTAAGTATCATGAGCCTTTTTGGTGTGGTGGGCCTGTCGGGCGTGGTGGTTAATGATGCCCTAATTCTGTTTGCAGCTATAAACCGTCTGAGAAAAAGCGGGCTTAATACACTTGAGGCAATTATAAAAGGCACCGCCGAGCGTTTCCGACCGGTGGTGCTTACCACACTTACTACCTTTGTAGGTCTTATCCCGATCATCTCAGAGCAAAGTGTACAGGCCAAATTTCTTATACCCATGGCCTTGAGTCTGGCCTTTGGTGTGCTGTTTGCAACGGTAATTACCCTTGTGCTGGTTCCCTGCGGCTACCAGATAATGGAGGATATCCTGAAGGTATTTAAGAAAAGGTCTGCTTAAAGAGAAAGCCTACCATCAGTAGCGAAAGAACAATTATGGCTCCAACTGTTAGCCAGGCGATAATGTTAAATGAAAGAGAATTGGTGTATTCACCCATAAGTTTTTTGTCGTTTGATAACCTGAGGGCATAAACGAGTACAAAGGGGAGTATCAGTCCATTAAGCACTGAAGACATAACCATAAGTGTTATTAGTGGGGCTCCTGGAATGAGCACAAGCAGAGAGGAGATAACGATCATGGATGTATAGATCCACATAAACTGGGGTGCCTCACGGAAGGTCTTGTTAACTCCTGCCTCCCAGCCCATTGCCTCACAGGTGTAGTAAGCCGTGGCCAGGGGTACTATTATTGCACCAAGTATGGAGGCATTGGCCAGGCTTATTGCAAAGATAAGAGCAGAAAGATTTCCGGCAAAGGGCCTGAGTGCCATGGCAGCCTCTGATGCCTCGTTTATCCTGATGCCAGCAGGAAACAGCGTGGTGGCACAGGTTACTATTATGAAGAAAGAGACAATATCGGTAATGCTGCAACCGATAATCACATCGAGCCTTGAAGCTGTATAGTCCTCCTTTTTGATACCCTTTTCAGCGATTGATGATTGTAGATAAAACTGCATCCAGGGGGTTATGGTTGTACCAATGATGGCTATTGTAAGCATAATGTACTCGGAGTCTGCCCTGAAATCTGGCACAAAAAGCCTCTTTGTAACCTCTGACCAGTCGGGCCTTGCCATAATACCTGCCACCACATAGCCAAAGTAAAGCACACAGGCCACAAGCAATATACGCTCAACAAATCGGTAGGTTCCCTTGGTAACCAAAAGCCAGATACTAAGAGCCCCTATTGGAACCATAATGTATTTACTGAGGCCCAGGATTTCCATACTCGCTGCCCAACCAGAGAGGTTTGCCACGGTGGTACCAAGATTTGCAATAAATAGCCCTAACATCATATAAAAGGTGACCTTAACACCGTAGCGCTCCCTGATAAGGTCTGAAAGGCCCTTGCCCGTAACCACTCCCATACGGGCCACCATTTCTTGGATTACTATCAGTGATATGGTGGTTGGTATAAGGGTCCACAACAGGGCAAGACCAAACCTGGCACCAGCCACTGAGTATGTAGTGATCCCGCTGGCATCATTGTCTATGTTGGCTGTTATGATGCCCGGGCCCAATACAGAAATAAATAAAGCCAATTTTCTTAAGTACCTTTTCATAATATGGAGGGTTCCTTTAGATTATGAAAAAGTTAAGCCCCTTATACCTTTTTTCGTTTTCGTTTTGCCTTTGGAGGGAGTATCCTGTCGATTATATCATCTACTGTTACAATACCAAGGAGATACCCCTCGTTGTCAACTACCGGCATTGCCACAAGATTGTATTTCGAGATGGCAGCAGCCACCACATTTTCATCAGCATCGGGTGAAACGGTTTTCAGGTTTGTTACCATGATGTCCTGGAGTTTTTTGTCAGGGTCTGCTAAAAGGAGTTCTCTAAGTGAAAGCACGCCAAGGAGTTTTTCATCTTTATCCACCACATAAATGTAATAGATCGTCTCTATCTCTTCTGCATCTTGCTTAAATCGCTCTATTGCTTCGGAGACCTTAAGTGTGGGCGGATAAGCAATGAAGTCGTTGGTCATAAGACCACCTGCTGTGTCTTCCTCGTGCTCAAGGAGTTCCTGAATGTCTTCGGCATCCTCAATGTCAAGCCTTTCAAGTATGGCCTTCATCTTCTCTGCGGAGATATCACCAAGTATGTCGGCTGCCTCATCAGGTGGCATCTCCTCGATAATGTTCGATGCCTTTTCTGTGTCCATCTCCTCTATAATGCTTGCCTGCACCTCAGGTTCAAGCTCCGACAGGGTTTCGGCCGCAGTCTTTACATCAAGGTCCTTGAAGAAATTGGTACCCTCCTGCCTGGAGACCGAGCTTATGATCTCAGCAATATCAGCAGGATGGAGCTTGGAGACCATCTGCCTTGGCACTGTAAGGGCAATGGTCTTCAGTTTTGGCTCAAGAGGCTGTATGTAGTTCCAGCTTATCAGGTGGTATGGAAGCTCCACTTTGAACAAACGCAGTAGGTCACTACCCTGCTTTTCTAAGCCAAGCCGTCTCAGGATGCCACGCATCCCTGCATCAATAGCCACTAAAACAGCTTTACCCTCGTAGCCCTCTAATTTAATGTCATTAACCCGAACCACCTTTGCACCGGTGGCATCAACGATCTGTTTGTCAAGGATATCCTTAACAGCATGAAGGTTTTCCTCAGGAAAATCGTACTCTGTGAGGTTTTCTGCAGATAGCTTGGTGGCGATTATTCTTTTGTTAAAGATATTAATTGTATCCCAGGGAATCCGGTAGTGCTTTTTTTTACGCGAGATTATAAGCGACTCCACCACCGGCAGTGGTGTGCCTTTAACGATCACCAGGTCCTTCAGCGAGCCGAGTTCCTCGCCTTTTAGATCGAGCACAGGTCTTTTCAGTATCTCACTTACAAAGATTTCTCCAAAGATGGGCATCGGCCTTCTCCAAAAATAAATCTATGTTAGTATAGCCCATGAATGGAAGTTAGTCAATCAAGGAAAGCTCATTGATAAACTCTTCTGCAATTGGTTGAAGGTAGGCAATATGGCTTGCTTCGGGCTCCTTCATGTGGGCGCAGTCGCATTCATGGGTAAATCCGTAGGCAAGCCTGAGGGCCTCTAAATAGTCCTTTTTGAATCTACCAGTAGATACAAACTCCCTTTCAAACCGTTCAATCAGGTCTTGATGGGTAAGGGTGCCAATGTCCTCAAGCCCAAAGAGCCCGAGCAACCCGTATATCATGGCGTGATAGAGCTTTGTGAGGATGGCCAGATTGCTTATGTTTTCATCCCTTAAAAATCTGGCCTCCTCAAGGCTTTCCCTTGCCTGCCCGAGTCTCTTTTCTAAGATCTCCTTATTTTTCGACATGAATCCTCACTTTATGGGAGTTCCCCATTTATCGGAGTAAACAAACTCGTTAACTGGCTTTCTGGGTGGGCCTTCCTTTTTTTCGGTTGCAGGATAGCCAATTGGAAAAAGACCCACAACCCTGATGTTTTCAGGAATGCCAAGCAGTTTCTTGAGCTCCTCTTCATCAAAGACACCAACGAACACAGTACCAAGGCCAAGGGCATGGGCTGCAAGCATGAGGTTTTCAGAGGCTATTCCCATGTCGGTCATGTAATAGGGCTGATTCCAGAGATTACCAGATTTTGCCGGGTCAGCACAGGCAACCACTACCACCGGCGCCTCTTTTATTCCCTTTTGTGCCGGATTAACCTTGTATCCAAGGGGCTCAAAAAAGGATTTAACATAAGTGAGTTCGCTTATCTTTTCCCTTAACTGCTTGTCTCTTACAACCACAAAATGCCAGCACTGAAGATTGGCCCAGGAGGGTGCATTGCGAACAGCCTCCATTATCTTCAGAATCTTTTCATCCTCAACATCCTGGTCCTTGAACCTCCTTATGCTCCTGCGGGTTTTGATTGCCTCAAAAAGCTCCATGATTACCTCCCTTCATTTACTGTTATGATTACAAAGGCACAGGTTGTCTGCCTGCCACTTGATTGTTGTTGCAATTTTTTTTGGCAGATCCAGCACCCTCATGATCTCATCAACCGTCATCTCCGTAAGGTCCTTAAGCAATATTATGCCCTGTCTGATGAGATGACTTGCCAGATTGGCCTTTATTCCACTTAAAATGGTAACCGGATATAACCTTTTTGCCTCTATCATCTTCTCAAGCCCTCCTTTTTCAGGATACCGCCAGCTCGTTAGCCTGTATCCTGCACAGCGGGCATACTGGATTGCATCGGTGCTGAATCGGGTATTGGTGACCAGCCAGCCAGAGTAGTCCCTGTCGGGGTATTTTTTTCTGAATACAGGCTCTAAATCCCTGAACCGAGAGTCCACATAAAGGGCATCTTTGGAGTTAGTGGCCCTGCCTGCACTGTTGTGGTATTTGCACTCTACAACCAGTACGGTGTCTTTGTTGACAGCAACAATATCGACTTCGTGCTGGATGCATTGGCCTTTTATAAGCTGACCAACCTTTGTGCTGTAGCCATAGGCCTTGAGCAGTTCGGCAAAATACTGTTCAAAAGGATAACCCGATGGGCCTAACTTGAACAGCGCCTTTTTAAGAGAATATCTCATGCCCGAGGCATGATTCAGACGTTTTAGTCTCCGGTAGGCAAGACGATAGATTTCACGGGTTTTGGTGTAGTGGCTGATATTGGGTAAGATCTCTTCCATAACCGTCTGGGCGATTTCAGGAGAGGCACCAGAACGTATAAGTGAATTGTATAGCTTGTCAGGGTTAAAATCCTCTTCTTTGCCTGAGGATTTGATGATCTTTATGCGGCCTTTCATACATTAATACTATATTAAATGGCTTTTAAGTAGCAATTCTCCACCGGTAAACCATTTTATTTTCTTCTGAGTCTAATTAAACAAAAATCCATAAAGGAGGTTTACTATGAGGAAATGGGGAGTCTTTTTAATTATGGTTATGGTTGTTTTTACTGCCTCTACTGTTTTAGCCGGTAACATAAGCGACCCGCTCATTAAAAAGAGGATGCATACTCAACAGTTAAGGATCAAGCAGGGAATTAAAGATGGCTCGCTGACCTTAAGAGAGGCCATCAGGCTCGAGCGAGAGCAGGCAAGGATCAGATGTGAAGAAAGGAGATTCAAAGCCGACGGAGTGCTTACAAAAAGGGAGAGAATAAAACTTCATCGCGATCTCGACAGGGCAAGCCGGCACATATTCAGGGAAAAACATGATAGACAGCGTAGAAACTGATGATAAAATATATGTATGGAAAATGATCAGGTTTTAAACGAGGCACTTAAAAAAAGATTTTTTGAAGAGCTTACAGACTCTGAAAAACACTTCTTCTTAAAGAAGGCAAAGGAGCTTGTATATAAAGAGGGTTACCTTGTTACAGAGGATCTATTTTATTACTGTTATTTCATTACATTGAAAGAACGACTTAGAGGCACAGAGCAGGATATAGCAGATGGGCTTCTGCGCTACATTAGGGCAGAAGCCCGCAAAGAAATTGAAGATGAGATAAGCCTTTACAAAAGCCGACTTATTAAAAAAGAGACAACACAAAACAATAGCTCCCGCCTAATAGAGTAAAGATAGTCCTCCGACTGCCCTCTTGACAGACTGATTTTTAAGGATATAATTATAACTATCAGTTTCAGGAATTATTAAATATGGATACCAGGGATCAACAGGCATACACAATAAATACACTCCGTAAAGAGCTGATGCCCTATGCCAGGCCCGACCGTAAAAGGGCCATTGTTCAGCTATTAAATACCATGCTGCCATATGCCTTGTTATGGGGTGTGCTTATTTATATGCTAAAGAATGACTATCCTTTGTGGGCTGTAGTGTTTTTGATGTTTCTGGCTTCCCTTTTTCTTCTTCGTATTTTCATCTTTTTTCACGATTGTGCTCATGGATGCTTTTTTGAATCCCAGAAGGCAAACACCATCCTCGGGTATATAACAGGCGTTTTAACCTTTACCCCTTTCAGGTACTGGCAGAAGAATCATCTTATACACCACGGCACCTATGCAGACCTTGACCGTAGAGGTATAGGGGATATCTGGACCCTGACTGTTGAGGAGTATCTGAAAGCTTCGAGATGGAAGAAACTGGGTTACAGGCTGTACCGCAACCCACTGGTGTTTTTGTTGCTTGGCCCTGGTTACATATTTTTGATTGCTCAGCGGTTTATGCACCGGTGGGAAGACAAAGACGTTCGCCACAGCGGCGCATACACCAATCTGGCAATTGCCCTGATACTGCTTGTTTCACATTACACAATAGGGCTAAAAACATACCTGCAGATACAGATTCCTGTAATGTTGATTGCAGGAGCACTGGGGGTATGGCTTTTTTATGTACAGCATCAGTTCGAGGGAGTGTACTGGGCACGCCACGATGAGTGGGACCCACTTAAAGCTGCCCTTTATGGAAGCTCTTATTACAAACTGCCAAAAATACTTCAGTGGTTTACTGGCAATATTGGCCTTCACCACATCCACCATGTACTGCCTCGTATTCCAAATTACTATCTGCAAAAATGCTACGACGAAGTACCCTTTCTTCAGAAGGTAAAACCACTTACAATCCGCAAGAGCCTTAAATCCCTTTGGCTTAACCTCTGGGATGAAAAACATCAGAAACTTGTGAGTTTCCGTGAGCTTAAAAAGTATTACGGCTCCTTTGGGGAACAGAAGAGGTAGGTTAATACAAAATTTCATCATGGTTGTTACTTTCCTTTGACAATAATTTAAAATGCTATATAATAAGTAAACAAAAAAATACTTATCTAATTATTGAAAGGGAAATCGTTTATGATTCCTAAATGGCTCGATAAAAGATATGAAATTCTATGGAAAACGTTTAAAACCTCACCATTCCGTGTTGATGATGCTGCTC
>JAADIE010000108.1 GCA_013151495.1 Nitrospirota bacterium
CTTTCTAGGTAAATATAAATTAAATATAACTATAAAAAATTATCAGGTGGAGGAAATCTTTTGTACGCCAAAAAAAGTTTAAAGTAAAGGAGGGAACCTCTGCCCAGAATTTTTGACAACATAGAACTTCCACTTTTATCTGCACTAAAAGAAAGTCTACATTTATCACGGAGAGCAGACTTCTGTGTTGGTTATTTTAACCTTCGAGGCTGGAGAGCTATAGATGAGCTTATCGAAATGTGGCAAGGTGGTGAAGGTAACCAGTGCAGGCTACTTATTGGAATGCAAAGAACACCTGAAGAAGATCTCCGAAAGCTCTATAGTCTTCTAAGCCGAGATGAAACAATCAGTAACCAGACTATAATTCGTTTTAAAAAGAAGCTTGCAGAGGATTTCAAGAAACAACTTACATTTGGTGTTCCTACTGATGAGGACGAAGCAGGTCTAAGAAGATTACTCAAACAATTAAAATCCAAGAAGGTTGTGGTTAAACTCTTTCTTAGACATCCCCTTCATGCAAAACTTTACCTGTGCTTTAGAGATGACCCACAGAATCCAGCAATAGGCTATCTCGGTTCAAGCAACCTTACAATGGCTGGACTTTCTGGGCAGGGAGAACTGAACATAGATGTCCTTGACCACGATGCGGCAAAAAAACTTGCTAACTGGTTTAATGACCGATGGAATGATCGCTATTGTATTGATATCACTTCTGAACTAATAAAAGTAATTGAAGAAAGCTGGGCAAGAGAGGATATTCTGCCACCATATTACATTTATCTCAAGATGGCGTATCACCTTGCAGAGGAGGCAAGGGCAGGACTCTCTGAGTTTGAGGTCCCACCGGATCTGAGAGATAGGCTTCTTGAGTTTCAATCTGCTGCTGTAAGGATCGCAGCTAGGCACCTTGAAAAACGAGGCGGTGTAATACTTGGTGACGTAGTTGGTCTTGGCAAAACCCTGATGGCCACTGCACTCGCCAGGGTATTTCAGGAACCACCCCATCTTCTTGAAACGCTGATAATCTGCCCTAAAAATCTCGTTCCTATGTGGGAAGACTATATTCATCGTTACAGGCTCATTGCAAAGGTGGTTTCACTTTCAAGGGTTCAATCTGAACTGCCTGAACTCAGAAGATACAGACTTGTGATAATAGATGAAAGTCACAACCTTCGTAACCGGGAAGGCCGTCGTTGGGCAGTGATAAGAGACTACATTGAAAGAAATGGCAGCCGTTGTATCCTCCTTTCTGCAACTCCTTACAACAAGGCATACCTTGACCTTGCAAACCAGCTAAGATTATTCCTGAACCCGGACTCTCCTGTTGGCATAAGGCCAGAGGAGTATCTTCGACGTGAATGCTCAGGAAGGGTTGATGAATTCACACGAAGACATCAGTGCCCTGTTAACAGCCTGGCCGCTTTTGAAAAAAGCGAATATCCTGACGATTGGCGTGAATTGATGCGTCTGTTTATGGTTCGCAGAACACGCAGTTTTGTAGAAAGAAACTACGCCTATACTGAATGCCCAGATTGTAACACTGTCCTTACAGCTACACAACCCATCTGTCCTCAGTGTGGAAGACTTAAACAAAAGGATGACAGAAAATTTCTGGTTCTTGAGGGAGACCGTCGCTTTTATTTTCCAACCAGAAGACCTGTAACCCTAAAATTTCCTGTAAAAGACAATAACCCCGATGACCAATTTGCCATTCTATACTCTGACAAAGTGGTCAATCTAATCCGAGACCTCCATCTGCCCCGTTATGGACTTGGAAATTACATAAAACCCATGCCAGACAGCCCTCCTACTGCTGAAGAGGAAAGAGTTATAAGAAAACTCTCCCGTGCAGGCAAAAGACTCATCGGTTTTTGTAGAACAAACCTCTTTAAGAGACTTGAAAGCAGTGGCCATTCGTTTCTTATATCTCTGAGGCGTCACATTATAAGAAATTACATCTACCTGTATGCCATAGAAAATGGACTGCCCCTTCCAATTGGTACCCAAGACCCGGGACTTTTTGACACCAGAAATATAGACCAAGACAATGAAGATATCCTCTTTGGCACTGAACAAGACAATGATCTTTCAATAAATGAACTCAATGCCTCTACTTCAGAAGATTTTATCGAGGTGGCTCGCAATTATTACGAATTATTAACCAACCGGTACCGTAATGAGTTTGACTGGCTACGACATGATTTATTCATAGAAGACCTTGCTCAACATCTCAGGGATGATGCCGAAAGCCTCTTTGAAATCCTGAACCTTGCTGGACAATGGTCTCCTCAGAAAGACAACAAACTACGTGAACTATATAGACTTCTCACCGAGAGACATCCTAATGAGAAAGTCCTCATATTCTCCCAGTTTTCAGATACAGTGGAATACCTTGGTCACCAACTGAGCGAAATGGGCATAAAATCGTTAGCTGCTGTAACAGGAAAGACAGACAGTCCCTCTTATTATGTTAAGAGGTTTAGTCCTGTAAGTAATGAAGCAACAGAAGAGATCGACCCCTCACAAGAGCTTCGCATTCTGATCACAACCGATGTCCTCAGCGAAGGACAGAACCTACAGGATGCCCACATAATCGTAAATTATGACCTTCCTTGGGCTATTATCCGTCTTGTCCAGAGGGCAGGCCGTGTGGACAGGATTGGACAGACTGCCGAAGAAGTCCTTTGCTATACCTTTATGCCTGCTGAGGGTGTTGAAAGGCTCATCAGGCTTCGTTCAAGAATTAGACAGCGTCTCAGAGAAAATGCTGAGGTTATTGGCACAGACGAAGCATTTTTTGAGGACGAAAAGCACGACAACACTATCAGAGACCTTTTTACAGAAAAATCAGGCATACTCAACGACCCTGAAGACGAAGAGGTTGATCTTGCTTCTTACGCCTATCAGATATGGAAAAATGCCTGCGACCTTAACCCTGAACTTAGAAAAATCATTCCCAACCTACAGAATGTCATATACTCAACAAAACCCCTTTCATCAATTGATGGAAACTTAAAGACCGAGGGGGTAATGGTCTATGTCCGCACTGCTGACGGCACCGATGCCCTTGCTTGGCTTGATAGAGAGGGTAATGTGGTAACAGAGTCTCAACACGAGATACTCCGTGCTGCCCGTTGTGAGCCTGACACTCCTGCCCTTGATAGACTGCCTGAACACCATGGTCTCGTAAGAAAAGCAGTGGAAAACATAGAAAGAGAACATCCCCTTACTGGTGGTCAGCTGGGCAGGCCTTCAAGCGCCCGGCGTCGGGCTTATGAAAGGCTGAAAGCTTACGCCGAGGCTATCCAGGGTACCCTTTTTGATACAAATCTCCTTCATGCAGCCATAGACGCCATATATGAACAACCCCTTACTGAACATGCCAGAGGCATTATTAACAGGGAACTCAGGATGGGCATATCAGACGAGAAACTTGCTGAACTTGTGGTCTCCCTATATGAAGAGGGCCGTTTATGTGTCCCACCTCAGGAGACAGAGGTAAAAGAACCACAGATAATCTGCTCACTTGGGCTGAGGGAGGCATAAGTGGGCATTAATTTAAGGTATGCCAGAGAATTGCTTCGTGAGGCAGACCTTCAGAGACTCTTTGTAGAAGAACTTGGCTGGGAACCCTGCTATAAAACAATTACCCTTACAATAAACGATACAATCTATTCCATGAAGGCAATTGCCGAGAAAAAAGGCTTTGTGGTCTGGGTGTATGAAAGTCCTGACGATATTCTGCCTGAAAGGGATATCCGCCTGAAACTTGACCGCAAACTCTCTGAGGTTAGTTTTGAGCACCTTATTGTCTTTATCACTTCAGATAAGACGAGACAACTCTGGATGTGGGTTAAAAGAGAGCCTGGCAGGCCAATGCGTGCCCGTAGTTTTGTTTATGAAAAGACCGACCCAGGGGATCACCTGCTCCAAAAACTCCAGCACCTATATATATCTCTTGAGGAAGAAGAAAGTGGTATTTCAATCACTCATGTTGCCTCCCGTGCAAAGGCGGCTTTTGATGTTGAGAAGGTAACAAAGAGGTTTTACGACAGGTTCAAAAAGGAACACAATCGGTTCCTTGAGTTCATTGAAGGCATTCCTGCAAAAGATGACAGGCAGTGGTATGCCTCTGTAATGCTTAATCGACTGATGTTTCTGTATTTCATTCAGAAGAAGGGCTTTCTTGATGGTGATATTGATTATCTCCGTAACCGGCTGAAGATGGTTCAGCAACTCCATGGTAGAGACAGGTTTTATTCCTTCTACCGATACTTCCTTCTCCGCCTCTTTCACGAGGGCCTGAACAAAACAGAGCGTTCTCCGGAACTTGAATCCTTAATCGGAAAGGTACCTTTTATCAATGGTGGAATTTTTGATGTTCATCCCATTGAGTCAACCTATGAGGACATCCAGATACCTGACGAAGCTTTCGAGGCAATATTTGACTACTTTGACGAATACGATTGGGTTTTGGACCCTGAACGCACCCGAAAGGGCAGATCTGACAAAGAAGAGATAAACCCTGACGTGCTTGGCTACATATTTGAGAAATACATAAACCAGAAACAGATGGGTGCCTACTACACAAAGGAAGACATCACTGAATACATAAGCAAGAATACGATTATCCCTTACATCTTTGAACAGGCAAAGGCAAAGTGCAGAGTTGCCTTTGAAAATCCTGGAGGTCCTACTGTATGGGATTTACTGAAAGAAAACCCTGACAGATACATTTATCCTGCCCTAAAACATGGCATTACCTGGGATGTCCATACCGATAGTCCCCTTGAAAAATCCCTACCACTTCCTGAAGAGATCGCACAGGGCATTAACCCACCAACCCTTCATCAGCCAGTTGGAGAAGTCTCGACCATAAATGAGGTTGAGACCATTAGACTGCGCAGGAATTGGAATAAACCGGCTCCACCTGAATATGCCCTGCCCACAGAAATATGGCGGGAGGTGGTAGCAAGAAGGCAGAGATACGAAGAGGTCAGAACAAAACTCGTTTCTGGAGAGGTGAGGGACATTCATGACCTTATTACCCTGAACCTTGACATTCAACAGTTTGCACAGGATGTGATTGCAAACTGCGAGGGGCCTGAACTGCTCAGGGCACTCTGGCATGCAATAAAAGACATAAAAGTGCTTGACCCCACCTGTGGCTCTGGTGCTTTCCTCTTTGCGGCCATGAACATCTTAGAACCGCTCTACGAGGCTTGTCTTGATCGGATGGAAGAGATGCTCAAAGAAGAAGCAGCCAAATACTATGATACCAGAGTTAAATACACTCCTCATGGTTATCCTGAACTGCCTCATGGAAGGATGAAAGACTTTACCGAGATCCTTGAAAAGGTAGCCTCTCATCCTAACCGGCCATACTTTATTTTTAAAAACATTATACTCAACAACCTCTACGGCGTGGACATAATGGAAGAGGCTGTGGAGATATGTAAACTAAGGCTTTTTCTTAAACTGGCTGCCCAGGTTGAGCCCGATCCATCAAAACCAAATTTTGGTATAGAACCCCTGCCAGATATCGACTATAACATTCGCACCGGCAACACTCTCGTAGGCTTTGCAAACTATAAGCAGGTTTTAAAAAGTGCAGAAGGACACCTATTGCGACAGCAAGAGATAGAACAAATAAAACTTAAGGCAAAAGAACTTCAGCAGTTCTTTGATAGTTTCCGCCATAGGCAGTTAGAAGGTGACGGCACCGTTCCTTATAAACTCAAGAAGGAACTCCGTCACAGACTTGCTGAACTAAATCATGAACTCAATCATTATCTAGCAGGTGTTTATGGAATTGACCCTGAGAAAAAAAGAGAAGATTACGCATCATGGCTCAAAACCCACCAGCCCTTTCACTGGTTTGTGGAGTTTTATGGAATAATACACGATATGGGCGGCTTTGATGTGATAATAGGCAACCCGCCTTATGTGGAATACACCAAAGTCAAAGACCAATATACTATTAAAAACTATCAGACGGAAAAATGCGGGAATCTGTATGCCTTTGTGGTGGAGAGATCTATAAATTTGATCCATGAAAAAGGGTTTATGGGTATGATTGTTCCAATCTCATTGCCAAGTACACCCAGAATGTCTTATGTAAGAAATATTCTTTCTCAAAAATCCAAATATCTTTGGTGTAGCAACTTTGCTGATAGACCAGGAACTTTATTCAATGGAGTCCACCAAAAATTATCTATTATAATTAATCAAAAAGATTCAAAGAAACAATGTGTGTTATTTACTACTTCTTATAGACATTGGTACAGTAAAAACAACAAAAATGAAAGACTCTATTTAATGGAGCTTGTTAAGTATTTACAGGCTATT
>JAADIE010000109.1 GCA_013151495.1 Nitrospirota bacterium
AAGGGATTCAGCCGTCTCTCTGTCACAGTTTTTGAATTCCCAGCAGTTCATCTTACCATCATCTTTTAAATCGATAGAAATGTGTTCTTGACTTAAGGAAAATAACCTGCTATCAAAAGTAAATCCTTCCATCCTTTCCATCAACCCTTTTGCAAGGGATTTCAACTTTTCAATACCTGAATCAATCTGTAATAAAGTTGAGTGTGCTATTTTTGAAAGATCTGAAACATTTTCCATATGTACAGATATCTCTTCGATAACTTTTGATTGCTCATCTGCAGCTACAGATATGGATGTAACCTTTTCAGCACAATTCCTGGAGGCCTCTATTATTCTCTCCAGCGATACCCTGGATTTCTCGGACATCTGAATCCCTTTTTCAACAAGCTGGATTCCTACTTTCATACTCTCAATCGAGTTGTTAACATCCTTTTGAATTATGTTAACCATATCCCTTATTTTACCTGTTGCCATAGTTGTCCTTTCAGCAAGCTTTCTAACCTCTTCAGCCACTACAGCAAAGCCCTTTCCATGTTCACCAGCCCTGGCCGCTTCTATTGCTGCATTGAGGGCCAGCATGTTTGTTTGTTCTGCTATCTCATTTATTACATTTACAATCTCATTTATCTCTTCACTACTCATACCAAGTCTGTTAATAGTCTCTGAGGTAGACCTGACTGCATCTGCAATTGCATGCATACTATCAACGGTCTTATTAACAATCTCTTTTCCCTCGGTAGCTGCGTTGACCGAATCCATAGAAACATCTGCAGCCTCTTCAACATTTTTTGCAATTTCCGCAACCGTTTGCGCAATAACTATCGTTCCGGAAGTATATCTCTCGGTCTGTTTTATCTGTTGTTGAATGCCTGTTTTGAGATACTCGGAAGATACAGATATTTTTATGGCATCTCTGTAAATCGATCTTGATAATGCAGATAGGGATTCCATTTTCTTGCCAAGACCTGTTATTAACAACTCAAGAATCTTATAGAACTCCTGAGATAGTCTGTATTTTTCCTCCTGTTTTAATAAAAATTTTCCATCAATTATTTCCTTTACCAGTTCTTTTGCACTGGCTGTGGTTAAAGTAAGTTTCCTGCCAAGATCAAGTAATAGCAGACCACAAATAACAATAAAAAATAGGGTGACAGGTATCTGGTAGATTATGATTTCATCAAGTTTAGATCTTACAATGCCCTGTAAAGATATAAAAAAAATAAGATCTTTAATTAATATTAAAGCCAGAATTGCAATGCTCGTTAACAAAAACCTTCTCTTTAAGCTCATTAATACTCCTGAACAAGAAATTTCTCAATAATTTTAATTGTTTTATCGGACTTAGTATCCAAAACTTTAGCCCTTTTAATAATTTTATCTATTATTTATAAAGTTTTCTCTTTGTTATTAAACTATTTAACAATTGAAGCCTGAACACAAAATCACATATAATCAAATTCAGAGGGGTATGAAAGGGGAGATTCTAGAAAAGGCCAAAAAGGAGATCGAAGAGCTCGTAAAGGAGCTCAATTACCACTGTTATCGCTACTATGTGCTTGATTCGCCTGTGATTTCGGATGAGGAGTACGACCGTCTTTTTCGCAGGCTCCAGGAGCTTGAAAAGAAATACAACTATATTCTGCCCGATTCACCAACCCAGAGAGTAGGTGCACCACCCCTTGATAAGTTCGAAAAGGTAAGGCATAACGAGCCCATGCTCTCGCTTGACAATGCCTTTAACTATGAAGAGCTTCTGGAGTTCGACAAAAGAATAAAGCGACACCTTAAAACCAACAAGGAGATTCAATACACTGTAGAGCCCAAATACGATGGTCTTGCAATAGAGCTTACCTATGAAAAGGGCATACTGGTACGGGCCTCGACCCGTGGCGATGGCTACATTGGTGAGGATGTAACAAACAATATAAAGACCATTAAATCAATCCCTCTGCGTATAGACGGTACATCCAGGGTGCCTGAGCTTATTGATATACGAGGTGAGGTTTACATGAATATAAAGGATTTTGAGGCCCTAAATCGTGAGCGCGAGGAAAAGGGAGAGCCTCTTTTTGCAAACCCACGGAATGCAGCAGCCGGATCGGTCCGCCAGCTTGACCCATCAATCACAGCATCAAGAAAGCTTCACCTTGCCTGTTATGGCCTCGGTGCTGTCAGGGGTGTTGAGTTTACCTCTCAATGGGATTTTATCCAGTGGCTTAAGGAGGCCAGATTTCCAACCCCCTATATCGTAAAACTCGCAATCAATATTGAAGAGGTTATAGAGGCTGTAAAGGAATTAGAGGAGCGTCGTACAGAACTACCCTTTGAGGCAGACGGAGCGGTAATCAAGGTTAACGACTTTAAGCTTCAGAAGGCCCTTGGTGTAAAGACAAGAGAGCCAAGATGGGCAATTGCTTATAAATTTGCAGCCCATCAGGGCACAACCGTTATCAAGGAGATTATTCCCAGTGTGGGACGAACAGGGGTGATCACGCCTGTTGCCATACTCGAGCCTGTCAGAATCGGGGGTGTAACTGTCTCCCGCTCAACCCTTCATAACTGGGATGAGATCCAGCGCAAGGATATCAGGGTCGGTGATACAGTGGTGGTTGAAAGGGCAGGCGATGTAATTCCCCATGTAATAATGGTTATCAAAGAAAAACGCACAGGAAAGGAAAAACCCTTTCCTGTGCCTCAGAAATGTCCGGTCTGTGGAGCCAAGGTTGTAAGACCCAAAGGGGAAGTGGCCGTAAGGTGTGTTGGGCTTAACTGCCCAGCACAGGCGGTTGAGAGGATCCGTCATTTTGTCTCAAAGGGAGCAATGGATATTGAGGGACTCGGGGAAAAGAATGTACAACTTCTTTTCGACTCAGGACGCATCAAACACTTTACCGATCTTTACAGGTTAAAAAAAGAGGACCTTCTCAGCCTGCCCCGTTTTGCTGACAAGTCGGCCCAGAACCTGATAGATGCCATTGAAAAAAGTAAAAAGACCACTCTTGCCCGTTTTCTATATGCCCTGGGAATACTGCATGTAGGAGAATACACGGCCAGGCTGCTGGCAAAGAGATTCAAAAGACTGGAGGATCTATATCATGTTAAGAAGGAACAGATAATGGAGATTCCCCAGATCGGAGAAAAGATAGCAGCCTCAGTGGCTGAGTTCTTCTCGGATGAAAAAAACATAAAGGCCATCGAGGAGCTTAAGGCCCTTGGGCTAAAGATTGAAAATCCCGATTATGAGGCTGAAAAACCTGCCAGGAAGGCTCCCCTTGAAGGGCTTACATTCGTGATCACAGGCACTTTGCCAAGGCCAAGAAAAGAGGTAGAGGCCCAGATCGAGGCCCTTGGCGGGCATGCAGCATCATCGGTTTCCAGGAAAACAGACTATCTGGTGGTTGGTGAATCCCCCGGGTCAAAGCTTCAGAAGGCAAAGGCCCTTGGTGTAAAGACCATTACCTATGAGGAACTTCTCAAGATGATGGGAGGCACCAGTAAATGAGAATAGACAGCTGTAGTTTTGGCAGGATTGTGGTAGATGGCCAAAGCTACTCAAAGGATGTAATTATCTTTCCAGACAGGGTCTACTCGCCCTGGTGGAGAAGGGAAGGACACCACCTCTGTATGGATGACCTCGAAGAGGTGCTTAAAGACCCTCCAGAGGTGCTAATTATAGGTCGGGGCTATGCAGGGGTAATGAGGGTACCTGAGGATTTAGTAAAGACGCTTCAGTCAAAAGGTATAGAGGTAATTGTGGAAAGGACCACCCAGGCAGTCAGAACCTTCAATAGCTTAAAGGGCAAAAGGGTGGTTGCTGCCCTGCATCTTACCTGTTAAAAATGCCCTTATATCCTGTAGCCGATGAGTTACAGGCACATCCGGAATGGATTCCAGGAAGGCCCTACCATATTGGCGCCTAAGCACCCTGCTGTCAAGCACAGAGACAACGCCTGTATCAGAGGCCCTACGAATAAGCCTGCCAAAGCCCTGCTTGAAGGTTATTATGGCCTCAGGCACCTGGTAGTTCATGAAAGGATCAATACCTCGTAAAGCCAGATACTCCATCCTTGCCTCAATCACTGGCTCTGTTGGTACTGAAAAGGGCAGCTTTGTTATAACCACACATTTAAGTTGCTCCCCGGGCAGGTCTATTCCCTGCCAGAAGGTATAGGTACCAAAAAGAACACTGTCTTCAGATGCCTTGAATCGCTCTATAAGGCTATAGCTTTCAGCGTCACCCTGACAGAGGATGTTTATATCCGGAATCCTGATCATGTTTTTCATCTCCTCAAGCATTGAATAGCTGGTGAAAAGGACCAGCGTACGACCTCTGGTGATCTCCAGTATACTTTGTAACTCCCTTGCCATGGATGGCACATAATCTTCGGCTGAGGGCTCCGGCATGTCCCTTGGGATATAAAGGATCATGTTCTCTCTGTAATTAAAGGGTGATTCCAGCACAAGTTCATCTGCCTCATCAATACCAAGCCTGTCCTTTATATACCTGAAGGATCTACCCACTGCAAGGGTTGCAGAGGTAAGAACCACTGATTCAAGGGCATCAAAAACAAGATGACGAAGCATTTCGGCCGGCTCCACCGGTGTTGCAATAAGGCTTATCTTTCTTCCCTCCTGCCTGGCCCAATATACATGGCTTTCATAGGCCTGCTCAACTACCACCATCAGGGCATCCTTGAGACCGTCTATCCTCTGTACAAATGCTCCAAGGTCCTTTTTGAGTTCTTCCTCATCAGCAGAAAGTCTCAAACCTTCGAGGTCCTGCCTGAGCGAGTCGAGATGTTCAGAAAGGATATCAAGAAACTGGTTTGGTTCCTGAATTCTTCGGCTTTTTTCTCCACCCAACCATTCATACACCCTTGAGAAGAATCTATTTGCCTGATCCCTCAGTCTTGAAATCGTGCTTTTTGCACTTTCGGCTATCTTTCCAATAAGCTCTGCCCTGGCAAGCAACCCCTTGCCCTTTTCTGAAAACAGACCATCAAGCATATATTTAAACCTTGTATTTGAGACCTCAACACCCAGATATTCGGTTGCCACTGATTCAAGCTCATGGGCCTCATCAAAGACAACCGTCTCAAAGCCAGGAAGCACATTCCAGCCTGAAACCAGGTTTGCAAAAAACAGATGATGATTCACAACCAGCAGATGGGCCTTTTTCTGTAAGGCCCTTGCCTTCTGATAAAAGCACTCTTGATAAAACCGGCAGTCCCGACCATGACAGAGATCACTCTCTCGGCAGACCTTTCCCCAGAGGCCACCCTGCAGGGCTATCTCGTGCCACAGCCCTGTATCAGTCTGTTCAACCCATCCAAGTAAGCTCTCAAGGTCGGCCTCCTCGTAGGCCTCAAAAAGCCCATATTTTCTAAGCCCATCAAGCCTTCTGAGACATAGATAGTTTTCGCTCCCAAAACAGAGGGCATATTTTATATCAGGGAAGAGATGCTTTACCATCAGGGGAATATCCTTTTCTATAAGCTGTCTCTGGAGGGCCTTTGTATAGGTCGAAACAACCGCCCTTTCAATCTCTCCACTGGATAGCATATCTAAAACAGGAACAAGATAGGCAAAGCTCTTTCCTACACCTGTACCAGCCTCAACCAGGAGATGATCTCTTCTTTTCAGGGCACTGTGGACATGCTCTGCCATCTTCAGCTGTTCAAACCGCCACTCAAAGCCCTCAAGGATATCCTTTAGTGCCCCTTCTTTTCCGAAATACCTCTCCATCCAGGGTTAAATCCTCTTAAGACACTCTCTAAGGGAGTCGATCCAGTGGGGCGCCTTAAATCCAGTGGAAACCTCAGTAAAAAACAGATCAAGCACCGAGTAACGGGGACGTTTAGCCGGGGTAGGATACTCAGAAGTGGAGATTGGCTTTACCTCTGTCTTTAGTCCCTTTAGCTTTATGATTTCGCAGGCAAACCGATACCAGGAAATACCCCCCTCTGTACGGTCTGTAACATGATGTATACCAAAGGCACCGGAACGGATAATCCTGATGATCCCCTTTGAAAGGGTAACAGTCCAGGTAGGTGATCCTATCTGATCATCCACCACCTTAAGGGTATCCCGTTCAGAGGCAAGCCGCAATATGGTTCTAACAAAGTTGCGCCCATGATGGGCATAAAGCCAGCTTGTCCGCACAATGTAAAACCTCTCAAGCATATCCCTTATGAATTGCTCACCTGACAGCTTGCTCAGGCCGTAGAAATTTATAGGTGAAGTGGTATCAAAGGGTGTATATGGCTGGTTAGAGTTGCCACTGAATACATAATCAGTACTTACATGACATAAAAGTGCCTTACTTTCACTGCAGGCAAGGGCAAGGTTCTGAACACCAAGGCCGTTTACCCGATAGGCCTGTTCTCTGTGTTTTTCTGCATCATCAACACGGGTGTACGCAGCTACATTTACAACATAAAGGGGCTTAAGTTCCTTTATCTTTGCTATGGTCTCATCCCTGCCAGTAATCTCTATGTCTTCATGTCCAAGGGCTACAACATCAAACCCCTCATTGGATAACTCAAGACAGAGGTCCTGACCAAGCATACCTCTTGCCCCTATCACGGCAACCCTATCTGGCATCTTTACTGCTCCAGAACCCTCTGGCTTCCCTTTGAAGCCTTTCCTTAAGCGGCTTCCACCACCAGCTGTTTTCTCTGTACCATTTTATGGTCCTTTCAATACCCTCAGAAAAATCAACCCGGGGGTGCCAGCCAAGCTCACTGGTAATCTTTGAAAAATCAATAGAATAACGGTAGTCATGCCCTGGCCTGTCAGGAACAAACTCTATATAACCTTCGTCCAGACCCATAACCTCAAGTACAGCCTTTACCACTTCTATATTTCTCCTTTCGTTACCACCACCCACATTGTAGATCTCGCCTGTCCTGCCTTTATGCATAAGTATATCAACCGCCCTGCAGGTGTCTTCAACGAAAAGCCAGTCCCTTATATTCTGTCCTCTGCCATAAAGGGGTATTTTCTTTCCCTCTATAAGGTTAGTCACCATCAGAGGAATGAACTTTTCTGGAAACTGGTAAGGACCATAGTTGTTAGATGGTCGTACAATTAGCGCTGAAAGGCCATAGGTTCTTATATATGACCTTACCAGCAGATCACCCCCTGCCTTTGATGCAGCATAGGGTGAGTTAGGCAAAAGAGGGGCCTCCTCTGTAAAGCTACCTTCATCGGTCTCAAAACAACCATAGACCTCATCAGTAGATATATGGATGAATCTTTCCACCTCTTCGGATAAGGCTACATCAAGAAGCACCTGCAGGCCTATGATATTTGTCTTTAGAAAGGGCTGGGCATCCTTTATTGAACGGTCAACATGGCTTTCTGCTGCAAAATGAACCACATACCTTGCCCCCTTCATCGCCTCCTCAACAATCTGCCGATCCTGTATGTCCCCTTTTATGAAATGATAGTTTTTCCTGTCCTTGATATCCTTTAGATTTTCAATATTACCAGCATAGGTAAGGGCATCCAGATTCACCACCTCGTAGGTGTCGTATTTGTTAAGAAGATACCTGATAAAGTTTGAACCTATGAAGCCACAACCACCTGTAACGAGTATTTTCATACGGACTCTCCTGTTTTATGGTTCATTTACAGCCTGAAAGGACTTTCAGGGTCATCCTCATAACGTACTTCATCGACCGGTTCCCTGCGTCCCCATCCGGCATAAAGCCTGTCGGGCAGATTAATGACAAGCCCATCGCCCTGACCCGTGTTCTTATAAGCATGTACCACACCTGGAGGTATCACCACAAGCATCCGGTCTACATCATCAATAACCATCCTGTTACCATAGGTTGGTGAGTCAGTTCTATTGTCCCAGAGATAAAGAGTGAATTTCCCTATAAAACAAAAGTAATCAGTCTGCTCTTTATGCTCATGGGGCCCTCGTGCAATACCTGGATAGGTCAACGACACATAGGCCATGGCCGGTCTAAAGCCCTCGGGAAGCTCATCCTCCCTGAAAAGCTCAGTAAGCCAGCCTCTTTTGTCAGTATAAAACTGTAATTCCTTGATGACAACCCCTTCTATTGGGCCTTCTTTAAACTCCATGGTTTAAACCTCCACCACCGTGTCATCACCAATCATCAGTCTCAGTGCCTTGTGTTGTGCACTGTTTTTTATGACTCTGGAGTCTCTACCTATTAAGCTATCTTCAAGCCTTTCTATTCCTGAAATAAGGCTTCCATTAAGGATGACCGAATGTTCCACCACCGAATCTATTATCCTTACTCCTTCACCAATACTTGTAAAGGGACCTATGAAAGAATTCACCACTTCTGCCCCTTCACATATCTTAACAGGCCCACGAATAACCGAGTTTACCACCCTTGCACCCCGGTCTACTTCCACACGGCCAGTTATTTTTGAGTTGTCATCAACTCTACCCTTGATGTTACGATTGATGTATTCATCAAGCACAATGGTGTTTGCCTGCAAAAGGTCGTCCTTTTTACCTGTATCAAGCCACCAGCCATCGAGAACCTTGCTTAACACTGGTCTGCCCATATTTATGAGTTCCTGGATTGCATCTGTTATCTCCAGCTCACCACGTTTTGATGGCTTGATCCTGTCGATGGCCTCATGAATCCTGGAAGAAAATATATACACACCAACCAGTGCAAGATTTGAGGGTGGTCTTTTGGGCTTTTCAACAAGCCTTCTAATACTTCCATCTTTGTTTAGGGCTGCCACACCAAACTGCCGCGGATTGTCTACCTCCTTCAGAAAGATCAGGGCATCTGGACGTGCTTTCTTGAAATTTCTGATTGCATCCTTTACTCCCTGACTTAATAGATTGTCACCAAGATACATAACAAAGTCGGAGTTACCAAGAAAATCCCTGGCAGTTTTGACAGCATGGGCAAGCCCGAGAGGTTCTTCCTGAAGAATGTATTTTATTCTGAGATTCCAGCTTTTTCCTGTACCCAGGTAGTCCTTAACCTCCTGTCCGGTTTCAGGCGAAATAATGACTCCCACGCTTTTGATGCCAGCCTGTGCAATGTGATCAAGCACATAACCGAGTATGGGTTTACCAGCGACCGGCACAAGCTGTTTTGCCATGGTATGGGTAAGGGGCCTGAGTCTGGTGCCCTTCCCTCCGCTGAGGATCAATGCCTTCATCTATCCTCCTTATAAATTTGGATTTGGCATTTGCCTGTCTAAAAAGTTAGGATATTATAACAGAAAATAATCCGAGGTATAGATTCTATGAAAAGATTTCTATGGATCATAATAGTCATTATACTTATAAATGCTTTATTTGTCTCCACTTCATTTACCACACAGAATATACCTGAGGATTTAGAAAAAAGACTACAGGGCATCAGAACATTAAAAGGCCTATTTATTCAGGAGACCTACATTAAGGCACTTGGCAGGAAGCAGGTCTTTGAAGGAGAGTTTTTCATGAAAAAGCCAGACAAATTCATGTGGCTATACAAAAAGGGTAGTACCGATCGGATATACATTAACGGAGAAAGAATAATCATTTATCAGCCTTCAGAGCATCAGGCCTTTGTAACACAAAAAAAACGGATTGGTATTTCAGGATCTCCCCTTAGAATGCTGATGGATATTGAAGAGCTTCAAAGAGATTTTAAAATAACCACCCATAACAACCGCTTAATTCTAACACCAGCAAATAGCTCGGCCATGGTAAAGAATATAGAACTCCAGTTAGCAAAGGATTCAGGGCTTATACAGAAGATAATACTACATGATATTTATGACAACAAAACCACCATTGAAATCAGTCATGTTACGATAAACGAACCCATAGAGGATGATGTGTTTAAATTCAAACCACCCGAGGGCACCACAATAATTAATCAATAACAGAAATTCCCCGGAGAATGGAAAAAAACATGCTTATACTTGGCATCGATACATCCTGCGACGACACATCAGCAGCCATAGTGCGTAATGGACGAGAGATATTATCCAACATCGTCTCATCCCAGATTGCCATACACCAGAGGTACGGTGGTGTGGTCCCGGAGCTTGCCTCGAGGAGACACCTTGAGATGATCTGGCCTACCACTGATGAGGCCCTTAAACAGGCCAAAATTGAGCTAAAACAGATTGATGCCATTTCGGTCTGTTACGGGCCTGGCCTTATTGGATCACTGCTTGTGGGTGTCTGTTTTGCAAAGGCCCTTTCCTATGCGTCCTCAATTCCATTAATAGCGGTCAATCACCTGGAAGGACACATCTTTTCAGCATGGTTACTTGATGAGCCACCGGAGTTTCCCTTTCTGGCCCTTATAGTCTCAGGTGGGCATACCTCCCTTGTCAGGGTGGATGATTTTGGCAAATACACCGAAATTGGCAAGACCCGTGATGATGCGGCTGGCGAGGCTTACGACAAGGTTGCCAAGCTCCTTGGGCTGTCATACCCTGGAGGGCCAATTATAGACAGGCTTTCAGAGCATACAGACCAGGATATAGGATTTCCTCGTCCCATGTTGAATGAAGGCTTTGACATGAGCTTCAGTGGTCTTAAAACAGCTATCAGGCTATATGTTCAAGAACAGATAGAGAAGGGAAGGCTTGATGATGAACAGATTGCCATTGTCTGTAGATCCTTCCAGGAGGCAGTAACGGATGTGTTAGTAAAGAAGACTGAAAGGGCAGCAAAAAAACTGGGCCTGAAGAGGATTGTGCTGTCTGGTGGTGTTTCGGCAAATAAAAGACTCCGTCAGAAGATGACCGAAATGGCAGACAGCCTGGGTTTTAAAGTATACATCCCTCCCGTGAATCTCTGCACAGACAATGCCGCCATGATTGCAGCAGCCGGGTACTTTTATTTTCAACACAGGATATTTGCCCCTGATGACCTCACTGCCACCGCATATTTACCTCTTGGCCCTTCATAATATCTTCAAATTATTTTTGTATTTTATAAGCGTTATCAATAAGAGGCATCTAAATGCCGTCAAAAGCAGTGAGGTGATCTATGGCGAAAAAATCCAAAAGACAAGGTAAGACCACAGCGAAACAACAGAAGAAAAGAAACCCCCTTGTTATTGCGGTTGTTGCGATACTTGTTATAGGTGCAGCTTATGTAGTCTTCTCCGGTGGAGGTAGTCCAGTGAATGCAAAAAAGACCTCCTTTAATATCCAGGGCGGAGAAACAAGGCCGGTACTCGATCCCTACCAGTTTACAGGCATGACCAGGGCTGCCTATGCTGCTGCCCAAAAGTATCCTCAGGTACTGGATCAGGTTCGTTGCTATTGTAACTGTGATGAACCTCCCTTTTATCACAAGAGCCTGCTGAGTTGCTTTGTAGAGACCCACGGAGCTGGCTGAGTACTCTGTCAGGAGGAAGCCCTTAGGGCTGCCCAGCTTTTCAAGGAAGGCAAAAGCATCAAAGAGATCAAGATTGCTATTGACAGGGAATTCGGCCGTTAATAGCTGTAGTATGAGGTGATGTTAACAAAGTACTCATAAAGCTCTGGCTGGTTGAGTGGAGAGAGTTCCCTGGAAAAGGACACCCCCACAAAGTAGATGTTATCCTGCTTTATACTCCAGACAACCTCTCCCTCAATCTGGTCATCCTTTTCTATACCCCCCTGAGCTACGAATTTCACCCTTAGTCTGACATGGTCTCCCTTTTTCAAGGGAACAAAGGAGTAAAGACCAATACCATAAAGAGAGATATTATCAACCATGGTTGTGATGGTTTCATTCTTTGAGGTCTTAACCTCGGCAATTGCAAATATTGGATAGCGAGTGGCCTTTCTTTTAGGCTTATCCATTGTTGTCTCCCATAAACGATCTGTATACCTTTTCAGACTCTCTCAGCACATCGTCATGAAGGCTATTTCCATGGGCATCTATTGTAACAACAGCCGGAAAGTCCTCAAGCTCCAGTATCCACATGGCCTCGGTTGTTCCAAAAGTCTCCTCCTGCCACACATTCACCACCTTATTAATACATTTAGCAAGCAGGGCTGCTGCCCCACTTACAGCATGAAAATAAACACATCCGCAATTTTTCATGGCAACAACTGTTTCTTCTCCCATGCCCCCCTTACCAATAATGCCCCGTATGCCAAACTTCTCTATCACCCAGGGCTCATAAATGTCCATCCTTGCACTGGTTGTGGGCCCTGCAGACACAATCTCGTATCCAGTGGTTGTGCTACGAACAAGTGGTCCGCAATGATATAACACCAGCCCATTAAGCTCAACCGGCAATGTGAGTTCTTCCGGTGTTTTTCCAAATAGAAACTTGTGCACCCTGTCACGACCTGTAACAACCAGCCCATTCAGGAGCACCATATCCCCTATCCTTAGCTCCCTTACCGTCTGTTCATCTAAAGGTGTCTCTAATCTTTCAGGCTTCATAGCAAATGCCTTTATCCCCATACCAGCCGTCCCCTGCGATTTGCCCAGCAACTGAAGGATACATCAACAAAGTAGGATGCAGGATGTCTTGATGCACAGTCAACCTTTACTGAAAGGGCCGTGAATCTTCCACCAAACCCAAGAGGGCCAATCCCCAGGCTGTTGACAGCCTCAAGTATATCCCTTTCAAGCCTGGCCAATTCAGCTGATGGATGCTCTTCATCTAAACGTCTCAGAAGCTGTTTTTTAGACAGATAGGTGACCTGATCTTTGGATGCACCAATTGCAACCCCAATTGTGTAAGGCGGACATCCTTTTCCCTGAGCCTTGAATACAGCATCTATTACGCATCTCTTTATTCCCTCAAAATCCCTCTGAGCCTTCAGTTCCGAAAGAGGAAGCTTATAGGTCTGTCCCAGGTTCTCGCTTCCGCCGCCCTTAAGCATGAGGTCTATTATAAGCCTGTCTTCCCTGGTTTCCTCAAAATAGATTATCGGAAAAAGCTTCCCGGTGTTATCACCACTGTTTCGTTCTGTAATACAATCAACGGCATTTGCACGTAGGGGGATTTCCCTGGTGGCCCTTTTTGTAGCCTCTATAATTGTTTCCCTGACCTCAATCTGACTGAGTTGTCTTGGTATCTGCACATAAAATGTTGGCACTCCTGTGTCCTGACAGATAGGACGGGCCTCAGACCTTGCAATCCGTATGTTTTCAATCACTGCTGAAAGGCTCTCCCTGGTAACACCAGGGGGTTCCTCCTGATAAGCCCTCTGAAGGGCCTCCTCTACATCATTTGGAAGGCTGGTTGAGACCTTTCTGTAAAGCTCTACTATACCATCCTGTAGTTTCAGCAACTCTATACTCCCTCAACTCAAATTACTTTATCTTATCAAATCAGAAAAAGAATAACAAATAATTCTTCCATTAACTTAAATTGCCAATAAAAAAAGGGGGCATAAACTTAATTAAAGTAGAAGGGTATAGGGTTTGAGCGGTTTCAGGCAATCTAATAGCTTCACCAGGAGGGTGAAGTAGATTGCCTGCCTCGGAGCAGGCCATGGATGGCCTGCGAGAATGAGCGAAAAGCCTATACCCTTCTACCCTATTACTGACTGATGAATTAATCGGCAATTTAGAGTTTTATGAAGCGGTTGTAACTTTTCCTGACTTTAAGATATTATTGTTAGTCAGTCTTTTAAGCTGGAGGCTCTTGTGTTTAAACCCTTTGAAACAACAGGTATAGGAAGTCTTCCTTTTACAGACCCTGAAGAGGCTGTAAAGCTTGTACTTGAAGGTTGCGACATCCCCTTCTGGCCTCAGCTTCCCAAGCGCTCTTTCAAGGAATACATGATTCCTCAGTACTGTGAGGGCTTCCCATGTATTGAGGTGGATGAGGAAAAAAAGCAGGTCAGTCTAAAGGCCACTACTCAGGAGGATTTAAATGCCTTTTATGAGGCAATATCAAAGGGTGAGGCCTTTCCTATTTCCGGTGACTTTGCTGCAGGTTTTTATGCCTTTAAAGAGGCCCTTAAAAAAGGCTCAACATATGCAATTAAGGGACAGATAACCGGCCCTCTGACCTTCAGCCTTGGATTAAAGGACCCGGAAGGCAGATATCTGTACTTTAACGAGGAACTGCGAGAGATTGCCTTGATGCTCCTTTCAGCCAAGGCACGCTGGCAGATTGAAGTATTAAAGGAATATGCAGAACAGGTTATAATGTTTATTGATGAGCCTATCCTTTCAGCCCTTGGAAGTAGCAGTTACCTTGGTGTCAGCACTGATGAGGCCGGAAGGATGCTCAAAACCCTGGTGGAGGAAATTCATTCAGCTGGCGCGATATCAGGGATTCATTGCTGCGGAAAGGCTGACTGGGCCCTGGTGATCGAAACCGGTGTAAAGATACTTAATTTTGATGCCTTTGATTATTTTGATGCCTTTAATGCCTATTCAGGTGAGATTGCCTCTTTTGTTCAGCGGGGAGGGCTTATTGCATGGGGGATTATTCCGACAACCGATGCTATTAACACCACCAGTCTGGATAAACTCAAAGAAAAACTCACAGGGCAGATAGAGACCCTTGGCAGGGTGTTACCAGTAGATACCATAAAGAGCCACTCCCTCCTTACCCCTTCCTGCGGAGCTGGTAGCAGAACTGTGCAGGAGGCCAGAAGGGTTTTTCAGTTACTGGTCAGCCTTAAGGAGGCCATGCTTTCATGAGCGGGTTTTTTGTGAGCTTCGAAGGTATAGAGGGGGCTGGCAAATCAACAGTACTTAAGGAGGTAGCCAGGGAATTACGCAAAAGGGGCTATCAGGTGATAGAGACTTTTGAGCCCGGAGACACACCGGTTGGCAAGGCCTTGAGGCAGACACTACTTGCTCCAGAGCATAGCAAGATGCATTATGTAACAGAGGTATTTCTGTATTTTGCAGACAGGGCAGAGCATGTGCAAAAGGTAATACTGCCTGCTCTGGAGGCCGAAAAGGTGGTGCTGACAGACAGGTATTCTGACTCCACCTTTTCTTATCAGGGTTATGGTCGTGGGCTCGGGCTTGAGATGCTTGAGACCCTCAATCAGATAGCAACCAATGGGTTGATGCCCGACCTGACTATTCTGCTTGACCTTGATGTAAAAGAGGGGCTAAGGCGTAATAAAAAACTTCAGAAAAATGACCGCTTTGAGCTTGAAACCCTTGAGTTTCACGAAAAGGTACGAAGGGGTTTCCTTGAGCTTGCAGAGAAAAACCCAAAAAGGTTCAGGATAATAGATGCCTCCATGCCTTTAAATGATGTAATCCAGGAGGCACTCAATCATATAGTTACTGCACTTGAAGAAAACAATGGATAAGCACACCTTAAGGGTTCTTGAGTTTCCAAAGATCCTGCAGATGATTGCAAGCTATGCCTATACAGAGCCTGGCAAGGCCCTTGTGCTTTCGCTAAGACCACTTCTTTCAGAGGAGAAGATACAGAAAAGACAGAGCCTGATAGGGGAGTTACGTATCTTTTTAAGCCAGGGCGAAAGCCTTGGTATCGAGCCCTTTGAGTCAATGCAGGGGCTTTTTAATATGCTACGGCCTGAGGATGCCACTTTAGAGCCTTTACAGCTAAGGAAACTCCTTCCACTCTTGTACTCAGCCCTGACAATAAAGCAAAGAATAAGGGAGACAGACCTTTTGAATATTAAAGAACTGTCAGAAAGACTGCACTCCCATAAGGAACTGATACGAGAGATAGAAAGGGCCATCGCCCCGGACGGAAGCATAAACGACAATGCCTCTGACGAGCTTTACTACATAAGACATTCAATAAGAAAACTAAAAGACCGGATTAAAAGGACCCTTGAGGGCATACTGAACCGGCGTGAACTGAGACCTCACATCCAGGATTTCTATATAACCGAAAGAAATGGCCGCTGGGTGATACCTGTAAAAAGCGACTCAAAGGGGCATGTGAAAGGTGTAATACACGACATCTCAAACACTGGAGAGACCGTGTTTATTGAACCCAGGGAGATCCAGTTGCTCGGGGATGAGCTTGAAAGCCTGAGGGCAGAAGAGAGGCTCGAGGAGTTTAGAATCCTGAAAAGGCTTTCGCAACTTATAAGGTCTTCGCTTCATGAAATAGAGTCTGACTACCAGATAGTGACCGAGTTCGATATGCTTCAGGCAGCGGCAGTGTTTTCTGAGGTTATTAATGCCACCCCTGCTGAACTCAATCAATCGGGTTATGTCCGGATCATCAAAGGACGACATCCCCTTCTGTGGAAGACACTGAAAAAACAGGGCAGGGTTGATGAACTGGTACCGCTTGATTTCGAACTTGGTAGAGAGTTCAAGGGTATGGTTATAACAGGCTCGAACACTGGAGGTAAAACCGTTGCCCTAAAGACCGTTGGTGTACTCACGCTAATGACTCTGACAGGGCTTCATATCCCGGCCTCATCAGGAACAACCATCCCTTTATTTAAAAAGGTGCTTGCCGATATTGGTGATGAACAGTCAATTGAGGAAAGCCTTTCAACCTTCTCAGCCCATGTAGCCCGTCTGTCCGAGATAATAAAGGAAGCATCTGAAGACTCCCTGGTAATAATAGATGAGCTTGGCACTGGCACCGACCCAGACGAAGGTGGTGCACTGGCATGCGCAATTCTTCGTACTTTGCTGCAAAAGGGAGCACTGGTTACGGTATCAACCCATCTTGCTTTGCTGAAGGCCTTTGCTCACACCGAGGAGTTACTGATCAATGCTGCAATGGAGATGGTTGAGGTGAAAGAGGATGGTAAGACCTTTTATCGCCCATCCTATCGTTTAAGGATTGGTCAGGCAGGCCGTTCACATGCTCTTACCATCGCAGAAAGGCTTGGTATGCCAGAGGAGGTTATCAATGCTGCAAGGGAATTCCTGACAGAGGGCTCAGACCTGATAGAAGGGCTAATCTCTTCCCTTAAGGATAAGGAGCGTCTTCTTGAGGAGGAGATAGAAAAGGCCAGAAGCCTCAGGGAAGAATTGGCTGTACTTAAGCAGCGTTTGCAACAGGAGGTGGAGCAGATCAAGAAAAGAAAACAGGATACCCTGAGGGAGGCCTACAAGGAAGCAAGAGAGTTTCTAAGAAAAATAAAGGCCCAGGCCTACGAGCATCTTGAACAGCTAAAAAGGGCAGACAGACAGAGGGCCAAACAACAACTAAAGATGCTTCAAAAACAGGCTGAAAAGATAGAGGAAAGATTAAAAGTACCAGTGGCGGGGCCAGAAAAACCTGTTAAGGTAGGTGATGAGGTTTTGATAAAGCCCCTGGGTCTTAGTGGCAAGCTGATAGAGCTAAATGAAAAAACAGGTCGATGTAAGGTGCTGGTAAAGGGTAGAGAGGTTGAAACCTCTAAAAAAGAGCTTCAACCTGTAGAAAAAGACCAGGAGGTGGAGGAGACCTATACAAACAAAACACCCGAGGTCTCGGCCGAAGAGCCACCAGCACGAGAGCTCAACCTGATTGGATGGCGAGTAGACCCTGCTTTAAGTGAGGTTGAAAGGTTTCTAAATGATGCCTCCCTGGGTGAGGCTGAGGAGGTAAGGATTATTCACGGAGTAGGCACTGGTAGGCTTGCCAGGGCTATCAGGGGGTATTTAAAAGACCACCCCCTTGTTCAGGACTTCAGAGCTGGCAGGCAATCTGAAGGTGGTGAAGGGGTAACTATTGTCAGGCTTCGATAAACCTCTTCAGGTCGGTCTCTTTTAAGACCTTTTCGTATATCTCCTCTACGGAAAACATCCCTGTAATATCCACCCATTGCACTGCCTCTTCCTTTTTAAACCATGTAAACTGCCGTTTTGCATATCGCTTGGTAGCTCTTTTAACCATGCTTATCACCTCATCCAGACTCTTTTTACCTTCAAGGTAAAGTATAACCTCCTTGTAACCAATGGCCTGAAGTGGTGTCTCAGAGGGATGTTTCTCAAGAAGTCTCTGAACCTCCTGGACAAGCCCCCTTTCAAACATCTCATCCACGCGCTTTTCAATCATTCTATACAGTTCTTTCCGGTCTCTTGTCAGCCCAATCTTTGTAAAGCTATAGGGTAAAGGTTCTGTAAGCTCCTTCTGTAGTTCGGATATGGGTCTGGCTGTTTTGAAGTATACCTCAAGGGCGCGTATTATCCGTCTCAGGTCGTTGGGGTTAATACTGGCAGCCTTTTCAGGGTCGAGCTCACATAGCATCTTGTAAAGATAGCCAGGGCATTGTTTTTCTTTCATCTTAAGCTCCCGCCTTAAGTCCTCATCAGCCTCAGGTGCCGAAAAAAGCCCCCTTGTAAGGGCCTTTATGTAAAGACCAGTACCTCCCACCACCAGGGGAATGCGTCCCCTTTTATGCAATGCCTCTATTGTTTTCACTGCCTGATCAAGAAACCTACCAACGCTGTATCCTTCGGATGGCTCAATTATATCTATCATATGATGCCTTACCATGCTTAGCTCTTCTTTAGAGGGTTTGGCAGTGCCAATATCCATTCCTCGGTAGATCTGCATGGAGTCTGCACTTATAATTTCCGTATCCAGAACCCTGGCAATCTTTATGGCAAGGGCTGTCTTTCCAACAGATGTAGGACCAAGCAACACTATAACATCCCTGTTTTTCACAGAAGTATTATAAAACAATCCTGCGAGGCTTTTAATCAGGCAGGAAGATTTATTTTGAAGACACTGCCAGGGCCATCTTCTGGGTCTTCAACCCAGATCTTACCCCCCAGGGTCTCAGTGGCCATCTTTGAAAAGGTAAGGCCAAGCCCTGCTGAACCAACACTGCCTCTTTGTCCGGATAGTTGAAACTGTTCAAAGGGGATAAAGATTCGCTCTTTAAGCTGATCGGGCACTCCAGGGCCCCTGTCACGTACTGCAATATTTATTTGATTTCCACCAACTCTTACATCAATATCTACCTGCTCCCTCTCGGGGCTATAACGGATGGCATTTGATAGTAGATTTCCCAGTATACGCTTGAACAGGTCAGGGTCAGTATTTGCATAACTTCTGTTTTTAATGGCGAGTTTTGTTTTCATCTCAACTCCTTTGATGGAGGCAGAAATCCTGAAAAGCTCAATAGTCTCTGCAACAAGGGACTCTATATCCACGGTCATTATCTTGGGTTTTAATTTTCCCTCCGATAGCTTGTATACATCAAGGATATTCTGTATCATGTTCATCATCCTATCGCAGGCCACTATGGTCTTGGCTATCAGTAGAGACTGCTTTTCATCAAGGCAGTCCTGCCTTAACTTCAGCAGCTCAAGGTTTCCATAAATCCCGGTCAATGGGTTCTTCAGGTCATGGATAATCATGTGTATTAGTTCTTCCTTTGCCTTCTGAATCCTGTACAGTTTCTCATTCATCCTTTCCAGTTCTCTGTTTTTCCTGTATAGCCTCCTCTGAAAAGCTGATATCCTCAGCAGAGACCTGATCCTGATTATTAGTTCAGTTTTGTTAATGGGCTTTGAGATGAAATCATCGGCACCTGCCTCTGCAGCCCGCTCCTTGTCAGAGGTTTCCTCAAGGGCTGTAACCATTATGATTGGAACATGTATTTGACCCTGCATCTGTCTTATCCTTCTACAGACCTCAAAGCCATCCATCTCAGGCATCATTATATCAAGCAGTATCAGGTCGGGCCTGAACTCCTTAAACAACTTGAGGGCTTCTTTGCCAGAGGCTGCCTTCAGTATCTTAAATCCATGAGGGCTTAATATAGCCTCAAGTAAAGAGAGGTTCTTTCTATCATCATCAACAATTAATAACAGGCTTGCCTTTGCTCCCTCCATGCAGCCGGCTCCTTACTGTCGCATTAGGTTAATTTTAGTTTTTATTTAAAGCTCTGCTCTTCATCAGGAAAATCCCCCTTCTTTACCTCTTCAATATATTTCTTTATTGCATCAGTTGCCTGCTCTTTAAGATTGGCATATCGTTTGACAAACTTAGGGACAAAACGATCAAACAAACCAAGCAGATCATGTATAACAAGGACCTGTCCATCACAATAGGGGCCTGCACCTATGCCAATGGTGGGTATGGTAAGGGTCTGGGTTATCTCCCTGGCAAGGTCCATTGGAATTGCCTCAAGCACTATAGAGAAGGCCCCGGCCTCCTGTAGCACCCTGGCATCCTCAAGGAGCTGCCGCTTTGCCTCTTCGGTCCTACCCTGCACCTTGTAACCACCCATACGATGAATGCTCTGTGGTGTAAGCCCTATATGGGCCATAACTGGTATATCAGAACGTACCATGGCAGCCACCTTCTCAGCCACCTCAGAGCCGCCCTCTATCTTTATTGCCTGGGCTCCGCCTTCTTTTATAAATCTACCGGCATTACGAACAGCCTCTTCAACCGAGACCTGGTATGACATAAAGGGCATATCACCGATAACCATTGCCCGCTCTGCAGCTCGTGAGACCATCCTGGTATGATAAATCATCTCGTCCATGGTAACTGGAAGGGTATTTTCTATCCCCTGAACCACCATAGCCACTGAGTCGCCAACCAGTATGGCATCCACACCAGCCTCATCCACTATCTTCGCAAAGGGAAAGTCGTAGGCGGTAAGCATGGTTATCTTCTGCCCCTCTGTTTTTTTCTTAAGGAAATCATTAATCGTTACCTTTGGCATATCCAGGCTCCTCTGTTCAGTTTTTAGATTACTCTCTATTTCCCAGACATGTAATTTTAATTATTTTAACACATTATCTAACCCAAGCCTTTATTACCACCTCGTAGGTGGTAATAGGTGGCAATAAAAAAGGCCGCCATGAAATAGCGACCTTTTTATACTAAAAACTCAACACTTCAACGCTCAACACTATAAAAGCCCTGCCCGCTCCAGTATCTCTGGCACCTTATCTTCCATTCCGATAGCCATGATATGAACACCATCACAGATGGCCTCTTCCTTTAGTTGCCTGATGTGACGGGCACAGATATCAAGACCAGTATCAAGGGCCTTTTCCTTGCCTGCTGCCTTAAGCTCCTCGATCAATTCATCAGGCACTACAATACCAGGGACAAAGTTATTTAGAAACTTTGCCATACCAGCAGATTTAAGCACAACAAGACCGGCTATTATTTTTACAGGATATTTTCTTGCATATTTCATGAACTCCTTGAACTTCTCTATGTCGTATATGGCCTGGGTCTGGAAAAACTTAGCACCTGCCTTTACCTTCTTTTCAAACTTTATAAGCTGGGGCTCGAGGGGATTTGCCTCGGGAGTGACAACCGCACCCTGAAAGAACTGGGTAGCACCTTTAAGGTCGTTGCCTGCCATGTCTTTGCCATTATTTAAAGAATCCACTATCTTAAGTAGCTGTACAGATTCAACATCATAAACTGGCTTGGCCTGCTTATGATCACCTGCAGAAACATGATCACCTGTCATACAGAGGACATTCCTTACTCCAAGGGCATAGGCCCCAAGCAGATCAGACTGAAGCCCGATACGATTACGATCTCGACAGGTCATCTGCAATATGGGCTCGGCACCGCGCTCAAGGGCAATCTTACAACCTGCCAGAGAGTTCATCCTCATCACAGCAGACTGATTGTCTGTGAAATTGATGGCATCCACCTTATCCTTCAGCAGATCAATATGATGTATCATCTCCTCAATGTCTGTGCCCTTTGGTGGGCCAACCTCAGCAGTAACAACAAACTCACCAGATTCAAGCTTTTCTCTGAAGGCCATAACTCTATTCCTCCTTTTTCTTCTTTTCTCTTGCATAGAGGGTTCTCGGCTTCTGCCCCTGTGACCAGTCCTTTGCCTCAACTATAGTTACACGGAACTCCTCCAGTTTATCAAGCTTTTTCATTCTTTCGTAAATCCTGACCCATGCACATGGGATATCCGGGGAGACCTCGCAATGACCTTCCTGCATACCACCGCAGGGTCCATTTAATAACCCCTTTGGGCAGGTGGTTACAGGACATATACCACCTGTTTTATCCAGTATGCATTCACCGCAGAGCGAGCAACGTTCATCAAACATCTGGAATCGGGTCATATTACCAAGGAAGAGAGAGTCGTTGGTTGGATATACAGGTTTGTCCGGGAAAAGCTCAACAGCTGTCTGAGTGCCTGCACCACAGGACATTACCAGGATACAATCTGTCTCGGCAAGTTGTTCCTTGAACGCCTTGAGCTCCTTCTTTGTACCCAGCACCTGACAGCCTGTCTTTGGAACAAATCCACCAGTTACCTCTTTACCTTCTGCCGTTAAAGCCTCTGTTAGCTCCTTTATAGCCTCCTCATTGCCTGTGCCACAAAGGGAGGCACACTCGGAGCAGCCTATCAAAAAGAACTTCTGATAGTTCTTCAGGTTTTCCATTAAATCCTTAAAATCCTTCTTCTTTGTGATTATCATTCCTAAAGCCTCCTTTTACCAGATTTCACTGTCAATTTTCTCAAAGTCCTTTATTGCTTCGTTAAAGTCTTTTAGGTCTTTTTCACTCCATGTGCCAGCCAGATGGTCAAGATCATGGTATTTTTTGGTTCTTTTCTTGTTTTCAGTCCCAATGGATTCCTTTATTAATCGCAGCAAAAAGGCATTCAAGCTTATTCCTTCCTGTCTGGCATACTTTTTTAACTTCTCTCTGGTCTCATCATCAATTCCTCTTAGAGTTATAGTTGCCATGGTTATACCTCCCTGTCTCCGGGATTGTGCCATAAAAGCCCATCAACATATCCAAAATGTTTATCGTAACTGGCAACCATAATGCCAAATCTCATAGCAGTTGCCGATATCCACATATCATTATTGGGAATTGGTCTGCCCTTCTGTTTCAATCTCTTGTAAATCTCAGAATAAAAATAGGCAGTCTTTTCATCAATCTCTACTAATTGAACCCTGGGACTGTCAAGAAATTCATTCAACTCATAAAAATTCTTCTTTCTATGTCTGCTAACCTGAATACCACAAAGAATCTCGCCAAGTACAATTGTACTTATATAGATACGATGTGCCTCCTGCAATAGTTCTATTGCCTCCTGTTTGTTGCCTTTAAAGGCAGCGTACACATTTGTATCAATCAAGATATCCATATCTTTATGGTATCACTTTGTGCTTTCAGCATGCAATCAGTTTTTGATTGCATACTGTGCAGCCCTTACTGTGTTTTTCATAAGCATTGTTATGGTCATTGGGCCCACACCACCGGGCACAGGTGTAATGGCACCTGCTATTTCCTTGGCTGCATCAAAGTCAACATCACCCTTGAGTATAGGAACCATACGGCCGGTCTTTTCACTCTTTTTCTCACCAACCCTGTTTACGCCTACATCAATAACGCAGGCACCTGGCTTAATCCACTCGGGTTTAACAAGCCCTGGCACACCTGCTGCCACTATCAGGATATCCGCCCTCTTACAGTGGGCAGCAAGGTCCTTAGTCCTTGTATGCACAACGGTTACTGTTGCGTTTGCACCCGGGCCCTTCTGCATCATCATTATGGCTATGGGCTTACCAACAATGTTTGACCTTCCAACCACCACCACCTCTGCACCGGCTGTCTCAAAGCCAGAACGAACAATCAGTTCCTGAATACCCGCAGGAGTACAGGGCAGGAATCTTGCTTCCTCGCCTCCAATTACCAGACGACCAAGATTTACAGGATGAAAGCAGTCCACATCCTTGTCAGGATCTATTGCGTTAATTACCTTCTTTTCATTTATATGCTTTGGAAGGGGTAACTGAACCAGTATGCCGTGTATCTTGGGGTCCTTGTTGTATTTGTCTATTAGCTTCAGCAGATCCTCCTCTGATATGTCCTCAGGCTGGTCATCCTGCACAGAGTAGAAGCCAAGCTCGTGGGCTGTTTTCTGCTTTGCTGTAACATAACTTACCGAGGCTGGGTTTTTACCAACCAGTATTGTTACCAATCCCGGGACTACCCCGTGTTTTTCCTTCATCTCTTCTACCTCTTTCTTGAGCTCTGCCCGAATCTCTGCAGCAATTGCCTTTCCATCGATTATCTTTGCAGACATAAGAAAACCTCCTTTAAATTAATTTTTTATTTTTAAAGATTGATCTTAGCTTTCCTTTTTTAGTAGCTCAAGCATCTCCTCGCGGGTGGTCTGTTTGGACCGGAAGATGCCCCTGACTGCAGAGGTAACGGTTCTTGAGCCAGGTTTTTTAATCCCCCGCATACTGAGGCAGAGATGCTCTGCATCTATTATTACCATAGCCCCTTTGGGCTTTAACCTCTCCATTATCATATCTGCCAGCTGGGCAGTAAGACGCTCCTGCACCTGAGGCCTCTTTGCAAGTATCTCCAGGGCCTTTGCAAGTTCACCAATGCCAACGATCCGGCCTCCCTCGGGTATATAAGCAATATGGGCCTTACCAAAAAAAGGCAGGAGATGGTGTTCGCAAACAGAATAAAAGGGAATATTCTTAAGCATTACCATCTCGTCGTGACTTTCACCCTCAATAGGTTTAAGCAAGTCTTCTGGCTCCTTATCAAGCCCTGAGAAGATCTCCTCGAACATCTTTGCAACCCGTTCGGGAGTTCGTCTGAGCCCTGGTCTGTCAGGGTCCTCCCCTATGCCTTCAAGAATAAGTCTGACGCCTTTTTGTATCTTTTCCAAGTCCATATCACAACTCCTTTATTACCTGTGAAAAAACCTTATGTGCAATCCGAACAGCCCTCTTTGCATCTCTCTTTGTAGGTGCTCCCATGGGCAGCAAGCCCTCTTCACCAGAATACCTGCCTGTATAGATAGAATCCATGAAATCTATCTCTTCATCCTTTAACTTTAACTTTAAACCATAGTCCTGACCAATGGCTAATAATCTCCTGATCTTATGTGTCTTTTCAAGTTCCCATCCTTTACTCAGCAGAAAGCATTTGATTATTTTTTCTACTGCCTGTTGAGCACTGTAGCAGGCACCTCTGTAAAATCCTCCCTCAAGCAGATATTCAGCCTGTCTGAGGTCCTCCTCAGCAGACCGTCTCCAATACTTCAGGGCACCTTTCATATAAATCAGTCTCCCTTCTTTCTGTATTTTCCTTAAAAACGGGCTTCCCTGTGTAAGGAGTTTTTTTAGTTCACCTCTTGAAACAGTAAGAACATCTATAGAATATTTTTTATAATAAGGATAGAGAGTCTTTAATATAGTTTGTCGGTCCTTTTTTCTGCTCACCACGAGAAGGTCCACATCTTCTCCAGAGCCTTTTCGTGCAACTGAGCCAAAAAGCAGTATTGCGTCTGGATTTACTGCCTTCCTGATACTATCTGCAATCTCATATACATCCACTAATGCAGGCATTTAAACCTCTATAATTCTTCTGTCTGTAATTATTGCATGTACCCGTCTGTCGTGCTCTTCACAGGGTACAGATTCCACAATCTGTTCCTCAAAGGCCACTGCCACCAGGTGGGTAGATCTTTCAAGTGAACTTAAAAGTCGGTCGTAGTAGCCCCCACCATAGCCAATCCTTCCACCTTTTAGGTCAAAGGCAGCGCCTGGAAGCAATATAAAATCTATCCCCTTTGCATCTGATAAGCTACATCTTTCTGGATCAGGTTCCATAATACCCATATAACCCTTTACAAGGTCATCTAATGAGGAGATTGAATAAAGCTCAAGAGTCTGGCTTTCGCGGTTTACCCTGGGCAGTAAAACACGTTTTCCTTCCTGCAGGGCATGTCTGATTATAGGAAAGGTATCAATCTCGGATCTGAAGGAGGCAAACAACAGGAGGGTTTTTGCCTGCCTGAAAGGAGCATATTCGATAAGACGCTCCATGATCTCTTTACTTTTTACAGCCCTGACCTCTTCAGGAATACTGTCGCGCCTCTTTAAGATCTCCCTTCTCAGTTCAGCCTTGGCATTAATGCTTTGAACGGTCATCTCTGTAGCTCATCAAGCTCTCTTTTAATCTCTGAAACCTCTTCCACGGTTTCAGGACTTATCTCATAAGGGGGCTTACCTTTTATATCAGCCTGCATTATCTCGGCTCTGAAACTGATGGCCCCGAGGAACTCCATCTTGCCTGTTTCTTTTTTGATAAACTCCACATCCTCTGGTGTATGAATCTTGTTTGCCACCACATAGACCCGCTTTACACCAAGTCCTTCTGCCATCTCAGCAACCTGATGGGCTGTCTGGATGGAACGCTGCCCTGGCTCTACCACAACAATAAAAGCATCCACCCCCTGAGCAGTTCCGCGGGTCAGGTGCTCAATGCCTGCCTCCATATCAACCACAACCACCTCATCCCGCTCCACCACCAGGTGGCTTAGCAGCCTGCGAAGAAATACATTTTCAGGGCAGTAACAGCCAGATGCAGCCTCTTTTGACTTACCCATTACAAGAAGGGTTATACCATCAACCCTGTAACCAAACTCCTCTGGAATATCGTCAACCTTTGGATTTAGTTTAAATATTCCTCCCATGCTCCCGGGGCGTGCCCCGGTGCGTTCGGCAATCAGGTCCTTCATTTCCGAGATAGGCCTGATAGAGGCTATCTGTTCGGCAGTAAGTCCAAAGGCCTGGGCAAGGTTGGCATCAGGGTCGGCATCAACAGCCACAACCCTTTTGCCCTCTTTTGCATAAAGGTAACTAAGGATACTTGAAAGGGTGGTTTTACCCACCCCTCCCTTGCCAGTAATTGCAATTTTCATAAAAAATTCTAACATTACCTTTAAAAACCTGTCAAAAAGGGAATATACCCCAAAAATGCCAATTAGATTTGTCAGTCAATTGTAAGGCAGCAGGGTATAGGCTTTTCGCTCATTCTCGCAGGCCATCCATGGCCTCAGTGCCCCGAAAAGTCTTTGACTTTTCGGGGGCCCCCTGCTCCGAGGCAGGCAATCTACTTCACCCTCCTGGTGAAGATTTTAGAAAGATTTTAGATTGCCTGAAACCGCTTAAACCCTATACCCTCCTGCCTTTATAATATGGGCTTTTTTCTATCGACAAGTTAGAGTATAATTAAATCTTATGAAAATCCAGAAGGTTATCGATTTTCATACCCATGTCTTTCCTGATGAGATCGCTCCACGGGCCTTAAAGGCCCTATCAGAGCACTCCGGTCCTTACAAGCCCTGCACCGATGGAACCCTGAGGGGGCTTCTTGAGTCAATGGACAGGGCAGGGATAGGGCTCAGTGTTGTTGCAAGCATAGCCACTAAACCTGGCCAGGCATGGCCCATACTGGAGTTTTCAAAAAGGATTAAATCATCCCGAATATACCCTCTGGTTTCTTTTCATCCCCAAAACAGCCTTGACGAGGTCAGAAGGCTGATTGCCGAGGCCAGCCATACCGGTATCAAGGGGGTAAAGCTCCACCCAATGTATCAGGATTTTTCGATTGACTCAGAAGATATGTTTCCCTACTATGAACTACTGATCAATGAGGGCTTTTTTGTTGTCTTTCATACAGGCTACGATATTGCCTTCCCTGGTAACCTGCAGGCCTCTGTAGATCGTGTAGCCCGTCTGGCTGAGACCTTCAAAGACCTGGTGATAGTAACCACCCATACAGGTGGCTGGAGGCAATGGGAGATGCTAAGTCTTTTAACCGGGTTTGAAAACATCTATACCGACATCTCTATGACCGTTACCGAGACAGGAAAAGAAAGATTTTCTGAGTTGCTAAAGGGCTTTCCACCAGAGAGAATATTCTTTGGCACCGACAGCCCCTGGACAGATCAAAGGGAGATGGTGAACATAATAAATGAACTCGACTTTACATCAGAGCTAAAGGAGGCAATACTCTACAAAAACGCCCTTAATTTCCTGAAAAAATACCACCCCACCTCAATCTATAATCATAAATCTGAAATCACAAATAACAAATCTAAAATCTGAAATCTTAAATCTTAAATCTTAAATCTAAAATCTTAAATTATATTACCCTTCCTCTGTAAGCTTCCTTCTATCCAAAACCCTCTTGGCCTTTCCCTCAAAACGCTCGAGGGTCTTTTTCTCAACAAGCTTTACCTCTACCGATATACCGAGTTCTGAGGCGAGGCGCTTTTTTATCGTGTCGATCAGTTCGTGCTGTTTTTTCATCTCATCAAAGAATATCTCCTCAGACACCTCAACCAGCACGATAAGCTCATCAAGGTGTCCCTTCCTGTCAACCACAATCTGATAATGGGGCTCAGTACCCTCAATCTCAAACAGCACAGCCTCGATCTGGGATGGAAACACATTAACGCCTTTTACAATCAGCATATCATCGGTGCGCCCCAGCACCTTTGACATCCTGTAAAATGTCCTCCCACAGGGACAGGGCTCTGTTATCAACCTCGTAAGATCCCTTGTGCGGTAGCGAATCATGGGAAAGGCCTCTTTAGTAAGGGTGGTAATCACAAGCTCACCAACCTCTCCCGGTTTTACAGGCTCCATGGTATCGGGGTTTATTATCTCAACAAGGAAGTGATCTTCATTTATATGTAAACCCTTCTGCTGGAGGCACTCGCCAGCAACCCCTGGCCCCATAACCTCGCTCAGGCCGTAGTTGTCTGTGGCTGTTATCTTTAGCTTTTCCTGGATCTCCTGCCTCATGCTTTCAGACCATGGCTCAGCCCCAAACAGTCCATATTTAAGTGAAAGCCCGTTTACATTGATTCCCATCTCGTACATGGTGTCAGCCAACAACAGGGCATAGCTTGGTGTACATATAAGGGTGGTGGTTTTGAAGTCCTGCATGATCTTTATCTGCCGCTTTGTATTACCACTTGAGATAGGTATAACCGAGGCACCAATCCGCTCGGCACCATAGTGCAGGCCAAAGCCACCCGTGAACAGACCGTATCCAAAGGCTATCTGCACCACATCATCCTTGGTAACTCCACCAGCGGTGAGAATTCTTGCAACCAGATTCGACCATGTTTTGATATCATTTCTTGTATATCCCACTACTGTGGGTGTACCGGTTGTGCCGGAGGAGGCATGAATTCTCACCACCTCCCTCAGAGGCACCGCAAACATGCCGTAAGGATAATTGTCCCTGAGGTCATCCTTGGTTGTAAAAGGGAGCCTTCTCAGGTCATCAAGGCTTCTTATCTGGTCTGGATCTATACCTAACTCATCAAATTTCTTACGATAAAAAGGCACATTCAAGTAGGCCCTGTTTATTATTGCCTCAAGCCGTTCAAGCTGTAACTGTTCAAGCTCATCCCTTTGCATACACTCCTTATCAGGTTCCCAGTACATAATCTATCCTCCTGTTGATTTTATATTCACCTCTGTTAGTTTTCTTAGATAATTATAAACAACACCATACCTTTAGGCAACTATGGTATAATCTAAATATAATTTGTCCGGAGCCTTAAATGGACCTCTTCAGACAACTCTATGAGGCTTTACTTTTTTCGCCCTTCTTCAGGATCATAATCATCCTGCTAATTGTATTAATCCTCCTGAAGCTTTATTTTAAACGCAGGGTACGAGTTTACTCGGATATTGACCTGCTTTACAAGCTTTCAAGAAAGCGGGAATGCAGCGAATACGATATCTTCAGGGCTGCTGCTGATTTGTGGAATTTTTCAGAAAAAAAGGTGGATGAAGACTTCAAAAGGTATCTTAATGATGGAGATATTCCAAAATATGTAAAAGATTTTATGGAGAAGGAGGCACGCAAAGAAGGGCTTTAACAATATAGATATATTGCTGGGGGAAACGATTAATCCGCTCAGCCTTTTGATTGAGTACCCTCCAGGCCCTGTTTTTAAATTCAGTATTACCTGTTAACCCTGCAAGTCTGAAAAGGTTCTCTACCATCATTGACACTCCAGATGGCAAAACTGCATCAAAGGGCTCAACCGGTATATCTATCAGAAACGGCTCTGGCTGGTACAGCCTGAGCCCCTCGGTCTCATCGTAAAAAAGTTCCAAGGCATCTGCGGTAAGCCTTTCTGCTGTGTCAAGATACTCCTTTTTGCTGGTGCTACCATAGAGATCAAGGAAGGCCCTGCAAAGGGATGCGTAATCATTCAGGGTGCCCTTTACTGCCGCTTCATCATCGTAAAAGCAATGTCCCAGGGTATCCTGCCTGGCAATGTTTCTTACGAAAAACTCGGCTGCCTTTGTAGCCATTGTTATAAAAGCGTGGTCTCTGAAGGTATCGTAAGCAACACAGAGGGAACTGATCATAAGCCCGTTCAGGTCTGTAAGCATCTTGGTATCTGTGGCTGGTGGTCTTCTTTTTTTCCTTTCAGCATAAAGCAGCCTGAGTGCCTCCTTTATGTCTTCCGTTTTGTCAGCGGGCTCAATCATATACAGCACATTCATTCCCGTTTTCTTGCCTGTTGCCTCATCAATGTAGTTTCCCTCCTCCTGAATATTGAAGACCCTCATAAAATCATCAACCACATCCTCTGGCAGGATATCCTTAATCTGTGCCTTTGTCCAGAGATAGTATCCACCCTCCTGCCCATCCACATCTGCATCTACGGCCGTATAAAAAGTGCCCAGAGGTGAGTAAAGCCATGCCCTCAGAAAATCTAAAATCCCATAGGCTATTTCCCTGAACAGGCCACTGCCAAACAAACTGAAGGCCCTTGAATAAACCTCAAGCAACAGGGCCTGGTCATAAAGCATCTTTTCAAAATGTGGTAGCCTCCAGTGTCTGTCCACCGAGTATCTATGAAAACCACCACCTACATGGTCCCATATACCACCTGAGGCCATCCTGGAAAGTGTATTTTTAAGGAATTCCGAAATCTCTCTATCATCACTTCTTTGTAACCACTCAAGAAGAAAAAGCAGATTAACCGCCATAGGGAACTTGGGGCTTGAACCAAACCCACCGTATTGTCTATCAAAGTCCTGCCTTAAAAGAGCAATCAGCTGTCCGGGCAGATCCCTGTCCAGAGGCGTACCATGCCTGGATGATGCAGTTTCCTTTAAGGCCTGGTAAATCCTTTCTGCCTCGGCCGTGATGATTTCCGGTTTTTCCCTCCAGAGCTCAGAAAGCCGGGGCAGCAGCTGAAGCATGCCAGGTATACCATGACGGCCACTTTTTGGTATGTAGGTAGCAGAAAAAAAGGGTCTACCCTCAGGAGTCAGGAAAATACTAAGTGGCCATCCTCCACGGCCTGTCATTGCCTGACAGACCGTCATAAAGACATCATCCACATCTGGCCTTTCCTCTCTGTCAACCTTAATGGATACAAAACTCCTGTTAAGCAGCTCTGCCACCCGGGGGTCTTCGAAGCACTCCTTTTCCATCACATGACACCAGTGACAGCTACTGTATCCTATAGACAGAAAGATAAGTCGGTTTTCCTTTCTTGCTTTCTCGAAGGCCTGCTCAGTCCAGGGATACCAATCTACAGGATTACTGGCATGTTGCCTTAGATAAAGGCTCTTTTCATCCTTAAGGAGGTTCAATCAATAGCCCTCGAAAAAGTCGTAATTCCTTGGAATAAGGCCCTCAGGGCTTTTCTCATCGAGGATCATCTGGGCGATGGTCTTTTTGTACTTCTGGTAATAACAGAGTCTCTTCCTGAGATCACCCTCTAAGGCTGCAAGCTCTTTGTAGAATTCAGTACGATCAAGCATCCGTTCACTACCAGGGTAGAGCTCTTCAAATCTCCAACAGCCCCTGAACTCCTCAGCACCTCTGGCAGGACTCACCAGCTTGCCAGGCAGACCATAAAAACGGCAGGCAATGGGTCGGTACTCATAAAGCACACATCTTCCATCAAAGTTAAGGGGGCAGAATTTTTTTAGATTTAAAACCGGTCTCGATGTTGAGGCATAGGCCCTGTTGTAATCCTCGGCCCTTTGATAGATCTCCTCTTTTACTTCTCTTTCAAGCTTCCTGAAACCCTCTATCAGATAGAGGCTTTCAACTACAGTAAAGTGTAAAAACACATTCTGGCAACAGTTATCCTTGCAGCCCTCACAGGTAAAGCCAAGCTCTTCGGCAATCTCAGAGTATGCGTGGTCCACCTTTTTGTATAGCCTGCCGAGTCTTTCAAGATAATCTGATATGTCAATATACATGATATACTCTTACTGCTTAAAGCAGTATCCTGTCGTTAATCATCTCGGCTATGGTCTTCTGAAAACGGATCACATAGTTCATGTCGCGGCGAAGCTGGCTTTCAAGGGTGGCTATTTTTGTATAAAACATGGTGCGATCAATCAGCCTTTCTCTGCTTTGGTTCTTTAGTTTCTCAAACCTCTTGCATCCACTAAACTGTTGTATACCCTTTGTAGGATGCTTGAAATACCCTGGCAGACCATGAATTCTGCAAATCAGAGGACGATGCTTGTAAATCTTGCATAAGCCATCGAAATTCAGCGGACAGAAAATCTTTAACTGTTCCTCTTTTCCCCTGTATTTATTGAGCTCTTTAATATAATCCCTTGCCTTATCGAGGGCCTCCTGTTTGATATCCTCCGGAAGTTCATCAAAACCATCAAGCACAGCAAAGTACTCTATCAGTGTGTGATGGTAAAAGACCGTACTGCAGCAGTTTTCCTCACAGCCCTCACAGCTGAACTGATAAAACTCTGCTGCACTCTGGTACTCCCTATCTATGTCCTCATATATCTGATACAGGGTCTCAAGGTGTCTTGATACATCCAGATCCTGCAAGGCCTCCATAGTCATTTCCTCCTTTCAGTATTTTAACTGCCTCAGTGTAACCACTGCCATAGCTACAACACCCTCTCCCCTGCCAACAAAGCCCATTTTCTCGTTTGTCTTCCCCTTAATACTTACTATTTCTTTGCTTATTCCGGCGCTTTCATAGTTTAGCTTCATCTCTTCTATATAACCGCCAATCTTTGGTCGCTCTAATATAACAATTGAGTCAACCCATTGAACCTCGAAACCCTGTTCCTTTATCTTCTGTAGTACATATTTTAACATTGCCAGGCTTGAATAGTCTTTCCATCTGGGGTCAGTGTCTGGAAAGAGCTTGCCAATATCCCCAAATCCTGAGGCACCCAAGATTGCATCAATTATGGCATGAGTAAGCACATCTGCATCAGAATGTCCCTGTAAACCATACTCATAGGGAATCTTCACACCACCAAGAACAAAGGGGCGTCCTTTGACGAATCGATGAGAATCGTATCCAATACCAACCTGTATCATTATCCTGCTTCCTTCATACGAGAGAGAAACATCTCTGCCATCATGAGGTCATCGGGAGTTGTGATCTTGATATTCCGGTAATCCCCTTCTACCACCGTCACCTCAGCACCAGCGGCTTCCACTACCTGGGCATCATCTGTAAAGTGGGTCCTTGACTTCATTGCCTCCACATAGGCACTCATTAAGAGCCTGTATCTGAAGGCCTGGGGAGTCTGGATGTTAAAAAGAAGCTGCCTCTTAAGGGTCCTTAACACCCTGCCGTCCTTTACCTCTTTTACAGTATCCTTTACTGGCAGACCGGGCACAACTGCATCAGAGTCCCTCATCGCATCTATTATTCGTAATATCAGGGCCTTACTAACCAGAGGCCTGACTCCATCATGCACCAAAACAATAGAGTTTTCATCATCTATCAACTTAAGGCCATTGAATACAGACTCGAATCTCTCCTTTCCGCCAGGAGCAACCTTTTTAACTTTTTTTATCTTATACCTTTCAATCAGTTTAACGGCATCCTCAAGCATCTCTCTTCTGAGTACTGGTATTATTTCTGAAACACTGTCTACTTCCTCAAGACATTTAAGAGTTCTGATTAGCACAGGTATGCCCGAAAGCTCTACATAGGCCTTATCGGATCCAAAGCGACGACCCTGTCCTGCTGCTGGCACCACTGCAACAATCTTGACAGCCATTATTATCTACCCACCTTTACCTCTGAGCGGTCATGTTCATTTTTTGGTCTCGAGAAGATCATCCTGCCAGCTGTGGTCTGTAGCACGCTCGTAACAGAAACATCTATGTTTTTGCCAATGAATCTCCTTCCGTTTTCCACAACCACCATGGTGCCATCATCAAGATAGGCAACGCCCTGATTGTGCTCCTTACCCTCTTTCAGAACAAAGACCTTCATGGTCTCTCCAGGCAATACCACTGGTTTAAGGGCATTGGCCAGCTCATTGATATTAAGTACGGTAACACCCTGCAGGGCCGCAACCTTGTTCAGATTGAAGTCATTGGTTAAGACCTTTGCATCAAGCATCTTTGCAAGGGCAACGAGCTTGGCATCGACCTCTTTGATCTGGGGAAAGTCCTCCTCCACAATCTTTACATCAATGTTAGACATCTTCTGCATCCTGTGCAGTATATCAAGCCCACGACGACCACGGGCCCTCCTCAGGGAGTCGGCCGAATCGGCTATATGCTGCAGTTCCTGCAATATAAATTGGGGGACAATAAGGGTTCCTTCAATAAAACCGGTCTCACATATGTCGGCAATCCTTCCATCAATAATAACACTTGTATCCAGGATCTTCTGATTGCTTTCCATGGCCTGGCCCTTCATCAGCCTCAACAGCCCGGTGGCAGTTAGATTTTTTCCCCTTGCAAAACCAATAAGCATACCACCATAACCAAACAATGCATTCAGTATAAATGTAACCATGCTTACATAATCTGGCATCAGGGGCTTAATCGGCATAATCAGCAATCTGGCAAATATGATCCCGAATAAAAGACCTAAAAAGGCACCAATGAATCTGCCAAGGTTGACCCTCTGAAAAAAACGATCTAAAAATAAGGTAATTATTCCGAGGGCCAAACCTGAAAGGGCACCAGCCATAGAGTATCCGAATTTGCTACCAAGCAAATAGCCCCCTGCCAGAAAGGAAACAATTATCAGAGCCCTTAAAAGAAGCAAAAACACCTCTATTCACCTCCTTTCCTTACAATTTTTATTTTTATTTATATTTTATTTTCATTGGTGTCCGGTAAAAAAACAGGGGATATTAATTTTGAGCGGTTTTAATTTTGCGAAAGATTTGCCATGGAGGGCAAATCGCAAAATTTCCTCGGAGGCAGACACGGGGTCCCCGAAAAGTCGATAGACTTTTCGGGGTAGAGACTTGGATGTCTGCCGAGAATGAGACGAAAAATTAATATCCCCTGTTTTACAATAAGTTATCATCGTTTATCAGACATTAGTGATTTATTTTTTAGATTTATTTCAGGGTGTAATTGCCAGGTAAAACCGCTTGCCCCTCCTGTTTACAAGCAAGACCACTGTATCTTCCTCTTTTATGTTGTTTAGCGCCTCCTTCCAGCTATCATAATCCTTTATGTCCTTGCTGTCAATCTCCTGGATTATATCACCCTTTTTTAGTCCTGCATCATGGGCCGGGCTGTCGGTCTGAACATCCACGACCACAACTCCCTTTTCCTTCAATGACACTCCTAATTGTCTGGCTATTGCAGGGGTAATGTCGGTTACAGTAACACCGTAAAGGGCATTGGCCACTTCGGCCTGAACTGTATAGTCCTCAGCAAACTCGTTGAATTCCTTGGGCAATTCAGCCACAACCACTGTCAGTCTCTTTGGTCTTCTGTTTCTGATTACCTCTATGGTCTTCCTGGATCCTATCGGACTCTGGGCAACCAGGTTTCTGAGCATTGAGACATTTTCCACAGTCTTATTATCAAATCTGACTATTACATCCCCTCTTTTAATACCAGCCCTGTCAGCAGGGCTTCCCCTCAGCACATCACTAACCAGAGCGCCTGTGGTCTTGTTTATACCGAACTCCCTTGCAAGCTCAGGTGTCAGGTCCTGAATGGTTACTCCAAGCCATCCCCTCACCACCTTGCCCTTTTTCATGAGCTGCTCAATCACGGCCCTCACCATATTGCTTGGCACTGCAAAACCGATTCCCTGATAGCCCCCACTGCGGGAAAAAATGGCTGTATTGATACCTACAAGCTCTCCTTTTGTATTAACCAGAGGCCCACCTGAGTTGCCCGGATTTATAGCGGCATCGGTCTGGATAAAGTCCTCATAATCAGCAATTCCCACATTTGCCCGCCCAACTGCACTTACAATCCCCATTGTTACAGTGTGGCTAAGGCCAAAGGGATTACCAATGGCAAGCACGAATTCGCCAACGCTCAGGGTGTCTGAATTGCCCCAGGGAATGGTGGGTAGCCCGCTTTCTTTTATCTTTATCAAAGCAATGTCTGTCTTTGGATCAGCACCCACAACCCTGGCTTTAAAACTCCTTCTGTCATAAAGCGTTACCCTTATCTCGTCGGCCTGTTCAATAACATGATGATTTGTAATAATATAACCATCCTGAGAGATGATAACCCCTGAGCCAAGGCTTTGCTCCTTGTACTGTCTTGGCCCCCTGTGAAAAGGGTTAAAAAAGTCGAAAAAACCATCATTTAGTGTACCGGTGCCCTGGTATCTCTTGGTTGTAGAAATGTTAACCACAGCAGGAGATACAGACCTGACTACATCGGCAAAGTCCCTGTTTATGGATCTAACATTTTCTGAAACCTCAGGCTGTCTGTAGGGCAGATAAGTTGGTTTATTAATACGCTCGTATAATGTATAATAGGTTAAGCCCCCTAAGAGGAAACCTATAAGTAAAATTAATAGACCTAAAAGTATATTCTTTTTCATTAATTTTATTATAATAGTCAGGTTGTGATATTTGCAAAAGAGTATAAGTCATTTATACAAATAATTTACTGTAATCTTTATATACTTTATATAAATCTTCAGGAGGAACCAGATGCCCAGGGTTTATAATTTTAGTGCAGGGCCGGCAATGTTACCGGCTGAGGTAATTGAAAAGGCTGCCTCTGAGATGGCCGACTATCAGGGCACAGGAATGTCTGTAATGGAGATGAGCCATCGCAGTAAGGAATTTGTCTCGATTGCAGAAAAGGCAGAGGCTGATCTCAGGGAACTCTTAAGGGTACCAGAAAATTATAAGATACTGTTTCTCCAGGGTGGTGCATCCAGTCAGTTTGCCATGGTTCCAATGAATTTACTGAGAGGTAAAACTACAGCTGATTACATAAACACCGGTTACTGGTCAAAAAAGGCAATTGCAGAGGCCAGGAGGTTCTGCGAGGTAAACATTGCTGCAACCAGTGAAGACACGAATTTTACAACAATTCCACCTCGTGATTCCTGGAAACTAAACCCCAATGCAGCCTATGTCCATTACACACCAAATGAGACCATCGGAGGGGTTGAGTTTCATGAGGTGCCAGATGTGGGTGATGTGCCTTTGGTGGCTGACATGTCATCAACTATACTTTCGCGCCCGATAGATGTCTCAAGGTTTGGTCTTATCTATGCTGGTGCCCAGAAAAACATTGGACCTGCCGGGTTAACAATAGTAATTGTAAGAGAAGACCTTATTGGCGAGACCATTAAAAACACACCCACCATGTTCGATTATGCAACCCATGCAAAGGCAAACTCCATGTACAACACCCCTCCAACTTATAGCTGGTATATTGCAGGACTGGTCTTTGAATGGATAAAGGAAAAAGGCGGGCTTGAGAAGATGGCCGAGATAAATCGTCGTAAGGCAGAAAAGCTTTATAACTTTATTGACAGTTCAGACTTCTACAACAACCCGGTTGACCCTAAATGCCGCTCCTGGATGAATATACCCTTTACACTTGCCAATCCTGAGCTTGATAGCAAGTTTCTCGAGTTAGCCAAGGAGGCCGGACTTGTCAATCTGAAAGGGCACCGTTCAGTTGGTGGTATGAGGGCAAGCATTTACAATGCCATGCCAGAAGAGGGTGTGGATGCCCTGATTAACTTCATGCAGGAGTTTGAGAAAAACCACACCTAAATAGAAAAACAATCACAGAGGAGGTCATCTAATAATGAAGGTTCTGGTTAGCGATAACATCTCTCCAAAGGGCATCGAGATAATGAAAAAGGCAGGCCTTCAGGTGGATGTCAAGACCGGCCTGAAGCCGGAGGAGCTAAAGGAGATAATTCCTGAGTATCATGGCCTTGTCATAAGAAGCGCCACTAAGGTTACTGCTGATGTTATAGAGGCTGCAACCAATCTCAAGGTAATCGGCAGGGCTGGCTCTGGTCTCGACAATGTAGATAAAGAGGCAGCCACCAAAAAGGGTATAGTTGTAATGAACACCCCTGGTGGGAATACCATTACCACTGCCGAGCATGCCATAGCCCTTATGTTTGCCCTTGCGAGGAATATTCCACAGGCCACGGCTTCAATGAAGCAGGGCAAGTGGGAGAAAAAGAAGTTTATGGGTGTTGAGCTTTTCAATAAGACCCTTGGTGTACTTGGACTTGGTAACATCGGCTCACAGGTTGCAAAAAGGGCCCAGGGACTTCAGATGAATGTTATTGGCTACGATCCCTTCCTCAGTGATGAAAGGGCAAAGGAGCTTGGTGTTAAAAAGGTTGACCTGGACGAACTCTTTGAAAAGTCTGACTTTATAACCATCCATACACCCCTGACACCAGAGACCAAAAACCTGATTAACAAGGACACCATCAAGAAGATGAAGGATGGTGTCAGGATAATAAACTGTGCCCGTGGCGGTATCGTTAATGAAAAGGACCTGTATGATGCAATAGTCTCTGGCAAGGTAGCCGGCGCTGCACTGGATGTTTTTGAGAAGGAGCCACCAGAAGACCTGACCCTGATAAAGCTGGATCAGGTAATCTGCACCCCCCATCTGGGTGCATCAACCAGAGAGGCCCAGGAGAATGTGGCCATAGCTGTGGCTGAACAGATAGTGGATTATCTGCTTCAGGGAACCATCAGAAATGCTGTTAACTTCCCCTCTATTCCAGCTGAGCAGGTTCCTCACCTGATGCCTTATATCAAGCTTGCCGAGGTTATGGGCAGTTTTACTGCCCAGCTCTACGAGGGTGGTATTACCGAGGTTACCCTTGAGTTTCGTGGGGAGGCAGCCAATATCGATACCAAGCCAGTAACGATCGCAGCATTGAAAGGTCTGCTGGAGCCAATTCTTACTGAGACAGTTAATTTTGTTAATGCTCCATTTATTGCTAAAGAGCGCGGTATAGAGGTTAAGGAGACAAAAAGCCCTGATTCTGGCGACTATCATAACATGCTCGTAATGAAATTGAGGGCAAATGGCAAGGAAAACAAGATATATGGCACACTTATAGGTAAGAAAGAGCCAAGGATTATTAAGGTTGAAGACTACCCGGTTGAGATAATCCCTGAAGGCACAATGCTTTTTATATACAACAACGATCGTCCTGGAGTAATAGGAAACATAGGCACCACACTGGGTAAAAACAATATAAATATTGCCAGAATGCATTTTGGAAGAGAATCAGCAGGTGGTATGGCCATATCAGTGGTAAGTGTCGACTCAGATGTAAGTGAAGAGGTGCTGCAGGAGATAAGGCAGCTTCCTAATATCCTATCGGTTAAGATCATAAAGCTCTAAAATGAACCAGATTGGTACCATGTTGCCAAGCCCGCGGGGCTGTATCACACTTCTGCCCGGTGTTTCCGAAGAAAAAAGGTCTCTTGAGCAGAAATGCCTTGAGATTATGCATCTGTGGGGGTACCGGGAGGTAACCACACCTATATTTGAATTTCTTGATGTAATCCAAAGGGGTGTCAGCCAGGACCTTATAGAGCAGGGCTATAAAATTACGGATCGGCAGACAGGCAGGGTGATGATCCTGCGGCCTGATGTAACTCCTCAGATTGCAAGGATTGCTACCACAGCATTAAGAGATGAAAGACCTCTCAGGCTATCCTATGCCTTAGATGTCTTCAGGTTCGAACATGCCTACGGTGGTAGACAGCGGGAGTTGCTTCAAATTGGTGCCGAGTTAATAGGACCAGCTGAGACCGATGGCGACACCGAGGTTATTGCCCTTCTTGCAGACATACTTAATTTGCTTGGGATAGAAGATTACAGGATAATCCTTTCTCACACAAAGTTCCTTAATGGTTTGCTCGAGGAAATATCAACTGAAATTAGGCCCAATATCCTGGAAGTAATAAAAAAGAAAAACCTCACCCAGTTACAGGCACTGTACAAAGAGGGTAAGATAAAAAAGTCTCTTTACTATACACTCAAAGAGGTATTGTTTCTCTTTGGAGACTACAGCGTAGTTAATGCCTCAAAGAGACTGGTAAAAAACAGTATTTCTTTACAGGCAATTGAGGCCCTTGGCAGCCTTTATAAAAGGCTTGATACCTATGGGCTTTCCTCTCATATACTGTTTGATCTATCTGAAACAGAAGGACTTCAGTATCATACAGGTGTTGTATTTCAGGTGGTGGATTTTCGGACGGGCCGTGTACTGGGTTACGGAGGCCGCTATGATGAGATGTTAAGGCTGTTTGGAAGCTCAAGCCCAGCAACAGGATTTTCCCTGGATGCTCAAGGTCTATTTGAGGTGGTAACAATAAAAAGACCACAAGAGGAAATCGTTTTGCTCTCAGCTACCCACTCGCAGGTCTACAGACTGTCATCCATACTTAGAGACAGGGGATATACAGTGGTTTTTTCTTATAAAAATAAAAGGGGAGATCTTTTTAAAGAGGCATCAAGGATCGGTGCAAGATATGTGATTTATGCACCAACTCAATCAGAAAACAGCTTTACCCTTTTTGGTCTAACCGAAAAGGGAGCATTCAAAAAGGTGGGGACAAACCTCACAATGGACAGAATTCTGAAAAGTATTTAGGAGGTTTTACTGAAATGGCTAAAACAGTTGTAGTGCTCGGTACCCAGTGGGGTGACGAAGGAAAAGGAAAGATTGTAGACTCCCTTACCGAAAGGGCAGACCTGGTGGTCAGGTTTCAGGGAGGTAACAATGCAGGCCATACCGTAATGGTTGACGATAAAGAGATAATCCTGCATCTCATCCCATCAGGGATACTTCATGAAGACAAGCTATGTCTGATGGGGAACGGACTGGTTATAAACCCCAAGGCCCTTCTGGAGGAGATGAAGGAACTTACAGACAGAGGGATAAGGCTTAACAACAACCTTAAAATAAGTAAAAATGCCCATCTTATAATGCCCTATCATCTGGCTATAGAAAAGGAAAAAGAGGCCCAGAAGGGAAAGAAAAAGATCGGTACTACCCTGCGAGGAATAGGCCCGGCCTATGTGGATAAGATGGCACGAATAGGTATAAGGGTTGTTGATCTGCTATACCCTGATGTGCTCAGGGAAAAGATAGAGGCTAACCTTACCGAACTAAACCCTGTGCTTAGCAAGGTCTATGGTGCAAGGGAGTTTGACACTGAAGAGGTCTTCAGGGAATACATGGAATATGCTGAAAAGCTGATGCCCTTTATTGACGACACCGACATAATTGTGAATGAGGCAATTGATGAGGGTAAAAAGGTGCTCTTTGAGGGTGCTCAGGGCACACTGCTTGATATTGATCACGGCACCTATCCCTATGTAACATCCTCATCCCCTACAGCAGGTGGGGTTTGCACAGGTGCAGGTGTGGGCCCAACCAAGATCAACACCATCCTCGGTGTTGTTAAAGCCTACACAACAAGGGTTGGTAGTGGCCCGTTCCCCACCGAGATTAAAGGACCCTTTGGTGATGAGATAAGGGAAAGAGGTGGCGAGTATGGAGCCACTACTGGTAGGCCACGCCGATGCGGATGGTTGGATTTTGTGGCTCTAAGACACGCTGTTAGAATAAATGGCCTGACCGGACTGATAATCACAAAACTGGATGTACTTGATGGAATAGAGACCCTCAGGGTCTGTACAGCTTACAGATACGAAGGTGAGCTTATTACAGAGTTTCCAAAGGCCCTGAACATACTGGAGCAGTGTGAACCAGTATATGAGGAAATTGAAGGCTGGACAGAGTCCACCAGAGGAATAAATGATTTCAATAAATTACCTGAAAATGCCAGACGCTATCTGAAACATATAGAAGACACCCTGGGGGTACCAGTTGATATAATTTCAACAGGCAAGAAAAGGGATGACATTATAATACTTAAAGAACACTTTGAATGATGCATGTCTAAAAGAAGACATAAGAGGTTTACCAGAAGATTAGAGACCGAATTTTCCTCGGGGGGGGCTTAGTTTCAAAGGCATCTCTTCGGATATCTCTGAAGGAGGGATGTTTATACGCACCCATCATGGTTTTGTGCCAGGAACCACAATAGAGATTAAGCTTTATCTACCCGATGGCTCTATTGCAAAACTTAAAGGTATAGTCAGAAGAACCATTAAAACACCCCATTACTTTATCAAAAATGGTATGGGTGTGGAACTGATCGAGACGGATGACAACTTTAAAAACTTCCTGAAACAGGAATTGATTGGCCGTGAAAAACCTTTCAGAACTCAGCCCCCCACAAGCAACCACAGCATACCAAAACTCTCGAGTACAGTATAATAGCCTGTCCTTCATGTGGTGTAAAAAACAAGGTAAAAACAAAAACAGACAATACGCTTAGAGCAAAATGTGGTCGCTGCGGGGCTTATTTAACCTGTTGATTCCTAATGAATGCCCATTATGTAAGAAACTGTTCACAGGGAATGCACCTTTATGCAACCACTGTATCGATAAATTAAAACCTGTTGATTTATCAACACACTGTCCTGTCTGTGGCTTCAGACTATATTATAAAGGACAGAGGTGTATGTCATGCATTATAACTCCACCCCAGCTTGACAGGTTGTACTTTTACACTGAATATACCGGAGCAGCAAAAAACCTGATTCAAACAATGAAGTTTCGATCATTAAAGTCTCTCTCCCTCTTTTTAGGCAGCCTGATGGCCGGAATTGATTTTCCACCAGTGGATGCAGTGGTACCAATCCCGCTAAGTAAAGAACGGTTAATCCAGCGAGGCTTTAATCAGTCTTACTATATGGCAAAGGTTATCTCCAGCACAAAAGGGCTTCCGCTTGAACACCTGTTACTACGAAAGCTCAACACACCGGCCCAGAGCGGTCTCAACAAAAAGGACAGGCAAAAGAACATTAGAGGGGCCTTTCAAGTAGACCGATTTAGAGGTATCAGTTCTATTGTACCCGGACGCATACTTTTAGTAGATGATGTTTACACCACTGGTGCTACATTAAACGAGGCTGCAATGACCCTTAAAACAGCAGGTACAAAAACAGTCTTTGCCCTGGTTTTTGCACGGACTCCCTTTGATCAAAATTAAATTACTTGCTTTTTTTGACTAAAAAATAGTTTAATAATTAAAATTACCAACTCATGCTATATCACATTATGAAAAAGACCAAGCTACATAAGGAACTCTCTGAAGAAGAAAAAAAGGCCATGCCCCTTTACCCTATTGGGGTTGTTGCTGAGCTCCTTGGCACCACTGATCAGACCCTGAGATTATACGAAAAACATGGTCTCATAAAGCCTGCCCGCAGAAACAAAAACAGATATTATTCAGAAAACGATATAAAATGGCTAAAATGTCTCAGGGAATTAATTCATGTAAAAAAAATCAGTATTGAAGGAATAAAAAAACTTCTTGAATATGCCCCCTGCTGGGAAATTACCGAATGTTCCAGTGAACGAAGAGAAAAGTGTTCCGCTTATATAGACAGAAGCAAACCCTGCTGGGAACTAAATCGGCTGATATGTAATCGGGAGTCAGGCAAAATCTGTGAAGACTGTATAGTTTATATTTCCAAAAAACAACCTCTCAAAAAGAAATAAACTCCATTCAAAAAAAGCCTACTTTCTTCTTAAAACAGAATAATCTATCTTTGAAGGACTGAACCCGGGATCTATAAGATAGGCCTGTTTAAAATACTTCCGTGCCTCATCATGTCTTCCAATCTTATATAATGAATAGCCGAGCATGTAATAGGCAGCTGCATCTGGCTTTTCCGATACATACTCTTTAAACACCTCAGATGCTCGTGTATAATCACCCTTAACATAATATGTCAGTGCCTTCTTGTAGAGATCTGCAGTCTGGGCAAACACACCTGTTGAAAAAAGAGTCACTATCACAAGACCAATGATACCCGATAAAACTCTCATACCGTCCTCCTTTTTTAATCATTTTTATTCCATAGCAAATCCCTGAAGCTTTCCTCCAGCTCTCTGGAATTAGCAGACTTCCATTTTTTGTATAATTTTACAACATTCTTTGGTCTATTAAAAGTGATTTTTTCTCCCCTACCAATAAGATATCGCATATAATGTTTCCATATTGGAGCAGCAACCCGTCCACCACTCATACCTGCACCCAGGGACCGATTGTCGTCATAGCCAACCCACACAACTGTAACCATCGAAGGTGTGTACCCCACAAACCAGGCATCCCTGAAACCATCGGTTGTTCCTGTTTTACCTGCCACTCCATCAGCCAGCCCACCGGCCAGTCTGCCCGTACCATCCCTTACAACCTGGACGAGCATCTGGGTTACCACATAAGCAATCTCAGCTTGAATCAACTCTGCCCTGATGGCCTCATTTTTTTCAAGCACCCTACCATGCTGGTCCCTGATCTCCTTAATAAACAAGGGCTTTCTTATAATACCATCGGTAGCTGCAAAGGCCGTATAAGCAGCGGCCAGTTGTAATGGCGAGGTACTAAGCGATCCAAGTGCAATGCTTAAATCCCTTGGTATGGGTTCTGTAAAGCCTGCCTTACTTGCCAGACTTGCTATTTCATCAACACCAACAGACTCTGCAATTTTAATAGTGGCCACATTTAGAGAGTCCTTGAGGGCCTCAGCAAGGGTGACCTTTCCATGAAACCTCCTGTCGTAATTCATTGGTCTCCATACGCTCCCGTCTCGGGTCTTATATTCAACTGGTGTATCGTATACAATAGAATCTGGACTGAACCCCTTGGTTAGGGCCAAGGCATAAATAAAGGGCTTAAATACCGAGCCAGCCTGTCTTTTTGCCCTTAATGCACGATTAAACTGACTTAATCGGTAACTGTATCCACCTACGAGGGCCTGCACATAACCATCCTGAGGCCTTATAGATACTATAGCCCCCTGAATCCGGGGTATTTGCTCAAGCCTCAGATAGGCAGTCTCTGCCTTAACATCCTTTATCTTAACCAGTACAATATCACCAGGCTTGAGTATCTCTTTTAAATTGAAGCTTTTAATCAACTCCCTGCGGCCTGACCTGTAAATCCTTCTTGCCCAGAGGGCATCCTTTTTCTTTAATACTCCATAAGCCCCCTTAACCTTACAGATCGCTCTGTCAGGATAAACCCTCAGTACAAGGGCCCTGCTCTTCTGACCCACAAAGGGCTTTAGGGTGTCTCCGGGCAGGATACTCTTGAATTCTTTTTGGATTGAAATACCCTTTTTATGTCCCAATGGACCTCGCCAACCGTAAAGTTTATCGAGTTTTTCAAGTTCACTTTTTAAGGTCTCAACCGCCTTGATCTGAGCCCATCTTCTCAGGGTGGTATAAACCCTGAGTCCTCCATTGAAGGTCTGCATGGGCCCATACCTTTTAATCAGATACTGCTTTATAGCATCAAGATAGTACCCGTAGATCTCATCCACCTGTGGGGCCTTTGTAATATGAAGTTTGATCCTTTCTGCCCTTTTTCGTTCGGAGGGCTTTAAAAAGCCAACCTTTTCCATCCTTTTTAAAACAACTCTGGCCCTTTTTTCTGCAAGCTCAGGGTTTCTAAAAGGCGAATAGTGTTCAGGTGCCTTTAACAGTCCGGCCAGCACTGCAGCCTCTTTAATATTTATCTCTTTCACCGACTTACCAAAATAACCATCAGCAGCACTTTGAACACCATAGAACCCCCATCCAAAATAGGCCCTGTTAAGATAAAGTTCCAGTATTTCCTCCTTGGAAAGTGATCTTTCAAGCCGTAGAGCTATTATTAACTCCTTGATCTTACGAGTTATGGTCTTTTCGTTAGACAAAAATGCCATCTTGGCAAGCTGCTGGGTTATGGTGCTCCCACCTTCCTTGAATCGTCTGTAAATAAGGTCTTTAAGAAAGGCCCTGATTATTGCAAGGTAATCAACCCCCCTGTGCTGAAAAAACCTGCTATCCTCTGTTGCTATCACCGCTTTAATCAGGACATCAGGCATCTCCTTTAAGGAAACATACTCCCCCCGCAGGCGACTTAACTGACCAATCAATACCCCATCAGATGCATATATCCTGGTAGGATTTTCCCGAATACCCTGTCTTATATCCTTAACACCAGGAAGACCTTTAAGAAAATAAAAGGCTCCGATAGTTGACAAAAATACCAGGAGCAACAGCCCACAAACAATGCATTTTCCTTTCATATCTTCATTCCATCTTATGGTAACATATACAAAGACGGGATTTCCCTGGTGAAGCAAAATATATCATTTGACCACTACCATTGTAATACTTTAAAATCAACTGTTGGGAGCGGATGGGGTTCTGGTGTCCCCCCCGGACTTCAAATCCGGTGTTCCCTGCCACAAGTGGGGAAGGTGGGTTCGATTCCCACACGCTCCCGCCAGATCTTTTTAAAATTAACTTAAGTTTATGGGGTATAATACGATCTATCAAAAAGTCCTAATATTAATCTTTAGCCTCTTAATATCCCTTTGCCTTCCAGGAGTTGTACATGCCCAGACCGATAAAGAGGAACTTGTTGAAGAACTCTCTGAGTTGAGTATCGAAGAGCTGTTGAATCTGGATGTCCTTACTGTTGAAAAAAGAGCTGAAAAGATTCTCAATACACCAAGCGCTGTTTATGTAATTACTGAAGAGGATATAAGAAGATCTGGTGTAACCACCATCGCTGAAACCCTACGAGGTATTCCTGGTATCCAGGTAAGCAGGATAGATTCTAATTTGTGGGCAGTCAGTTCAAGGGGATTTAATGAACGATATTCAAACAAACTTCTTGTCATGATAGATGGACGGACTATTTATACTCCTATATTTTCAGGTGTATACTGGGATGTACAGGACACGGTGCTTGAGGATATTGACAAGATAGAAGTAGTCAGAGGGCCGGGTTCAACAATATGGGGAGCAAATGCCGTTAATGGTGTGATTAATGTTCTAACTAAAAATGCAAAACATACCCAGGGACTGCTTTTCTCCCAGGTCCTGGGTAATGAAGATAAAGTAATCACTACCCTCCGATATGGTGGCAAGTATAAAGAAGATATATACTGGCGCATATACGGTAAATATACTGACAGAGACAGTTTTGTAGATATAAATAATAACGAAAACAATGACAGATGGTATGTCTCAAGGGCCGGTTTCAGGGTTGACTGGCTACCAGGCAGTGGCAGATCCCTGACCTTGCAGGGAGACATATACGAAGGCAAGGTTCATTCAGAAGAAATTGTTCCTACCTTGAACCCACCTTATTACTTTGATAGCAAAATCATAGAGGATGTTAGTGGCTCAAATATTCTTGGACGGTGGCATCAGACCTTCAGTGCAGATTCGGATCTGGTTGTACAGTTCTATTACGATAGGGTAAAAAGAGTCCAGCACTTTAATATACCAGGGTACGAAGAATACTACAAGATCGAAACAACTGACCTTGATATTACGCATACATTCAAAGTCTCACGACACCACATAACATGGGGTGGGGGCATACGATACATAACCGATCGTATTGACAACAGCTCCCACATTACCTTTAATCCAAAGTCCAGGAGTCAATACATATTTAATGCCTTTGTGCAGGATGAGATAGAGCTTCTAAAAGATCGTCTTTATCTTACCTTAGGAACCAAGGTCGAACATAACGAGTACACTGATCTTGAGTTCGAACCCACCATCAGGCTGCTCTGGCATCCAGCTGAAGGGAAGACCCTCTGGGCAGCTGTCTCCAGGGCAGTAAGAACCCCTTCACGTATTGAGATGGACGGTAGAATTAATCAGGCAGTATACCCGGGAAGTCCACCGGTTATGATTTCTCTGATATCCAGAGATGGCTTTAAATCTGAAGATGTTATCTCCTATGAAATCGGTTACAGGGCTGGCCTGAGAAACAATATGTATATAGATATTGCCACCTTTTATAATGAATACGATAACCTGCGTTCCTTTGAAAAAGGGCCTGTTTTTGTTGAATCTGATCCGGTACCCCATATAGTACAATCCTATCTTGGTTTCAACAAGGTTTATGGAGAGACCTATGGATTAGAACTGTCTTTTAAATGGAAACCCCTGCAAATCTGGAAGCTGTCTTTTTCTTACTCCTATCTCCAGATACAGCTACACACCGAAAAAGACAGCACCGATACCATCTCGGAAAGCGCAGAGGGAGAAAGCCCCCATAATCAATTCACTGTAATCTCTTACCTTGACATCACCCCTAATCTTGAGTTTGATGCGATAATTCATTATATAGACAATCTGCCCTCTTACAACCTTGGTAGCAACCTGATAACCAATCTCCGGCTTGGCTGGAATCCATCCAGGAATGTGGAATTTTCACTTTATGTAGAAAACCTCTTTGACAACAAACACCCTGAGATTGCCTCCAAGTATGTATCTGCAGCTACAGTGCAGATACAGCGCTCGGTATATGCAAAGATGCTTCTCAGGTTCTAAATCAGCTGCTCACTCTCCTATTATCTTTACCAGCACCCTCTTGCGACGCCTGCCGTCAAACTCACCGTAAAAGATCTGCTCCCATGGACCCAGGTCGAGCCTGCCATTGGTAATTGCAACTACTACCTCTCTACCCATTATCTGTCTCTTCATGTGGGCATCTGCATTGTCCTCACCCACATTGTGTCTGTACTGGGATACAGGCTCGTGGGGTGCAAGTTTTTCAAGCCAGACATCAAAGTCATGATGAAGGCCCGATTCATCATCGTTTATAAAGACCGATGCCGTTATATGCATTGCATTAACCAGCACAAGGCCCTCTTTTACCCCACTCTCTCGTACGCAGTCTTCAATCTCCTGGGTTATGTTTACAAAGGCCCTCCGGGTGGGTATCTCAAACCACAACTCTCTACGATAGCTCTTCATTTTTTATCCTCCTAATTATGTTTTTATTAGCTTAACAGATTTTATACAGCAAGTAAGATAAACTCTAATAAATAAATTGTTAAAAGTGCAAAATGTAAAACTTTCAAAGTACTTCTGTTATAAAATATTCTATAATGGATCTTTATCTTAAAACCACTAAAGGCTTTACCACCAAGAAGGAAACAAAAGGCGAGAGCTCTCAAAAACTGCAAGAAGGCTCGGGCCCCATAGTCTGCCGTTTTTGTGGTCATGAAATTACAAAGGCCGAGCATATAATCTCTGTTGATGGTGCTCACCGCCATGTCTTTACAAATCCTGCAGGCATTACATTCGAGATAGGTTGCTTTTCAAGGGCCGATGGATGCCTCCTGCAGGGTATCCCCACTTACGAACATACATGGTTTAAGGGTTATAAATGGAACTATGCCCACTGTATGGGATGCCTTGTGCATCTTGGCTGGTTTTACCAGGGTGCCGACAGTGGCTTCTTCGGTCTTATTCTGGACAGACTGATGGAGGCCTTTCATACTCAGTAGTCAGATCTCAAAGCCTTCACCATAGGAAGGTAAATGAATCTTTCTGACAAGTCCATCCTCTAAAAGGGCCTTTTTTAATTCCCTCTTTGGTTTTTCCTCACCATGCACTATAAAAAGCTCATCAACTACTCCTGCTGACTTAACCCAGGCCTTAAGGGTTTCTTTATCAGCATGTGAGGAAAAACCACCTATTGTATGGATGCTTGCCTTTACCCTGTAGGTCTCACCAAAGATCTTTACTATTTTTTCACCATCCACCAGTTTTCTGCCAAGCGTGCCCTCAGCCTGGTAGCCAACAAATACCACAGCAGATTCAGATCGCCATATGTTGTGTTTTAGGTGATGTTTAATCCTTCCACCTGTACACATGCCAGAGCCAGCAATCACAATAGCGTGGGATTTGATAAAGTTTATTTTTTTCGATTCCTCAGGCTCTCTGGTAAACTCAAGCCCTGGAAAATAAAAGGGATCCTCACCCCTTTTTATTAACTCTGCAGTCTCCTGGTCATAACATTCAGGGTGGCGCCTCATTATCTCGGTCACTGTAATTCCCATGGGGGTATCAAGAAACACCCTGCAGGCCGGAAGTTCCCCCTTTGAGTAAAGTAACCTGAATACATAAAGCAGGTCCTGGGCCCTTTCTATTGCAAAGGCAGGTATAAGCACATTTCCACCTCTACTGCATACTTCTTTAATAACCTCTGCAAGCTCCTTTACGGATTCATCAAAGCCCTTGTGATTTCTATTGCCATATGTGCTTTCTATAATCATTA
>JAADIE010000092.1 GCA_013151495.1 Nitrospirota bacterium
ATATATGCCTGCGTATAATCATAATACCGTCATTCTAACATTAATCAATTTAGCTTATATAGTGTTTTGTTTATACATCAGTGTTGTATTTTTAACACACATCTATGGTTACATATATCAACATTAGAAGATAAATTCTTATTCAATATTCCTTAATTTACCTGTCTATTATAACCTCTCACATTAAGTAACAACACTAATTTGTTGAAATATAAGTATTTTTATTCAAGCCTATAATCCACAAAAATTATTAAATATTTCATATAAAATTTAGTATTTTTTGGCCTGCAATTTGCTATTGTTAAGTTCTGGTAAAAATTCTTAAACATAAAAGATTTTTTACAAAAAGGCTTGACAAATAAGATGTGAAATGCTATATAATGAGCATCTTATCATAAACGGGGAAACACTTAATGTCTTCTTGGAATCCAGAAAAAGAAGACAAGATCATATTTTCAAAAAATCTCCAATAGGTGGGGAGGTGATAGACAAATAAGAGAGGAACTGTTATTTTGGACTATCGTGGTTTTTTTTAAACCCTGTTTTACAGGGTCGAACGCTAACCTGAAGGAGGGTTAGGAATTGAAGAGATACGGAGCAATAATTTTAGGTATTTTATTTGTCTTAGGCATGGCAGCCAGTGCATTCGCAATTCATGCTGAGATTCCAGCAGAGACACAGGCAGTTGTAGCAAAAGGGCAGACACTCATCACTCTTGGTGGTGACATCAGGTTCAGGGGCACCTTCGACAAGAACCTTGGCGACCAGCTTGATGGTGGCTCTGATGATCACAGAGCATATATAGATCAGAGGGTCAGGTTAAGGATGGACATCAAGGCTTCCGAGAAAACAAGCGCAAGGATCCACATCGAGCATGTCAACACCTGGGGTGACGGCTGGAGATGGGGCGATTCTGCCTGGGATTTCAACGACAATGCAAAGGGCGTCTTCAAGGTCGGTAACTACAAAGAGGCCGACGACTTCAGCCTTGTTGAGGCCTGGATCAACCACGACTTTGGTTCCTTCTCAATCAAGGCCGGTCACATGCCTCTTGCCCTTGGTTACAAGCTTTTCTTCGACCACACAAAAGAGGGTGACGATGCAATCGTCATCTATGGCTCCTCAAACAATGTTCACTGGGCTGGTGTGGTAGCCAAGTTCAGTGAGGGCCATCGTGGTATTAATGACGACACAACCGCCTATGCAGTACTTGCAAGCTACAAGGGCGACAACTTCAACATAAGCGGTGACATTGTTTATGTTGATAGCCAGAGCGGTATCATTGCAAGCAATCCAGCATTAGCTATTGGTAGTGCCATTCATGGCTGGAACTTTGGTTTCAGGGGCGACTTCAACCTCGGTGGTGTTAAGGTAAAAGGTGATATCGAGCTTCAGACAGGTACCCTTGAGGAGTCAAATGGTGCTGTTTGCACAGCAAATGTCGACTGTGACTTCAAGGGTTATGCCTTCATGATTGGTGCAGAGTATGGCCTTGGAAATACAAAGCTCACCCTTGAGTACTTCTACGGCAGTGGCGACGACAATCCTAACGACTCTGATCTCGATATGTTCGTAACATCACTGAGTGCTGTTCAGTATGGTCCATACATCTATGGTTACAAGAGCTCCGATACAGCTTCTGGTGGCCCTGGTATCTCCAATCTGCAGAGGCTTTCTTTCACAGCCTCCACAAAGGTCTCCAAGGACCTTTCTTTAACAGGTGCAATTCACTGGCTCAAGGCAGCCGAGGATGTTTCCATCAATGGTGCCACAGCTGACGATGACCTCGGCTGGGAAATTGATGGTAAGGTTGTCTACATGCTCGACAAGAACCTGAAATACTGGATCGAGGGTGGTGTACTGTTCACAGGTGATGCATACGACTATCCAACTCAGAGCGCAGACGATATGTACTCCATTCGTCACGGTCTGCTCCTGAGCTTCTAAGTTAAAATAAAAAAAGGCCGGTTCATCAAGAACCGGCCTTTTTTTTTACAAAACAACTTTACTACTTTACAAATCCTAAAAATCTCAAATCTAAAATCTAATACAATATCTTACAACTCCACTTCTGCATCAAGGTCTCTGCCAAGGTAGGCACGCTGGACATCCCGATTTTCTAATAAGTCCTCTGCAGGGCCCTGAAGCACAATTCTGCCAGTCTCTATCACATAGCCTCTGTCTGAGATAGACAGGGCAGCTCTGGCATTTTGCTCTACCAGTAGCACAGTTTTACCCTCATTGCGCAATTCCGATATGGTCTTGAATATCTCTTTTACTATCACCGGAGCAAGTCCCATGGATGGCTCATCCATCATGATCAGTTCAGCACCCGACATCAGGGCCCTACCAATGGCAAGCATCTGCTGCTCACCACCTGAAAGAGTACCGGCAAGCTGGCCCTGGCGCTCGGCAAGTCTTGGAAAAAGGTTATAAATCCTTTCCAAGTCCTTTTCTATAGTCTCTTTACCATCACGCCTGTACCTGACAGTGGCCCCTAACATAAGATTTTCTTTAACCGTCATGGTTGAAAAAACCTGCCTGCCCTCAGGAACAAGCACACAACCAAGAGAAACTAACCTTTCTGCAGGTATATTGGTTATGTCGTTGCCTTTGAATCTGATTTCACCAGATGTGGTCTTTAAGAGCCCGGAGACAGCCTTTAATAGGGTAGTCTTGCCAGCTCCGTTTGCACCAATTATGGTAACAATTTCACCAGGGTTAACATGAAGGGATACCTTTCGTAGCACCCTTATGCTACCATAACCTGCCTCTATGTTCCTGATACGCAACATCTCTCCACCCCAAATCTAAAATCTATAATCTAAAATCTAAAATCTAAAATCTGAAATCCTAAACCTCTTCCTCACCAAGATATACCTTTATAACCTCTGGATCCTTTTGTATCTCAAGGGGCCTACCCTCGGCTATTTTCTCACCGTAACTCAACACCATAATTTCATCAGATATCTTCATAACAAGCGACATATCATGCTCAACAATAAACACCGTGATGCCCGACTCTCTTATCCTCTCAATTAGCCTTCCCATCTCGGCTGTCTCTCTTATATTAAGCCCAGCAGCAGGCTCATCGAGCAGAAGAAGTTTTGGCCTCTGAGCAAGCGCCCTTGCAAGCTCCACTATCCTCTGTTGTCCGTAGGCAAGGCTTGTGGCCTCTTTATAAGCAAGCTCAGCAATATCAAGGCTCTCAAGTATTGACATGGCCTCCTCTTTAGCCTTTTTTTCCTCTTTCCTCGAAGAGGGAAGTCTCATCATAGCCGAGAAGAATCCTGCATGCAAATGTGTATGGAGGCCAACCATCACATTTTCAAGCACAGTCATACCAGCAAAAAGCTGTATATGCTGAAAGGTCCTTGCTATTCCACAGGAGGCAATCCTGTGGGTTTTCAGTTTCTGGATCTCTTTACCATCAAACAACACTGTACCCCTGTCTGGTCTTATATTTCCGGATATCAGATTAAACAGGGTGGTTTTACCAGCACCATTAGGCCCAATCAGGGCCTTAATGCTACCCCGTGGCACCTCAAAGCTTACATCCTTTACTGCCTCAAGGCCACCAAAGGATTTACTGAGTCCCTCTACCTTCAAAAGTGGTTCTGCCATTTTTTTCTCTGTCAGATATTATGTGGTTGTTTTGTTTTTTTCTTTATACCGGTTCTGATCTTCAGGCTTAACAGACCCTCAGGGGCAAAAAGCATTATAAGAATAAGCACTGCTCCAAATACGGCGTCGTCGTAAGAGCCAAAGTATCCGCGTAAAGAAAGGAAATTCAATATCATGGCCATAGAAAGGCCACCCCAGACGCTGGTCATACCACCAGCTGCAACTATGGCTACATATCTTACGGATTTCATAACTGATGCCTCTGAAGGACCAATGCCACCATTGAAATGGGTAAGAAGTGCTCCTGCCAGTGCAGTTATTACGGCACTTATCACAAAAGCCTTAAGCTTGTATTTAGCTGTGTCGATACCAGAGGCCTCGGCAGCCTCTTCAGCCCCATGTATTGCTCTTAAAGCCCTTCCCGGTCGTGAATTTATCAGGTTCAGAAGTAGATAGACAAGCACAACTACAAAAAAGGCTGCAATATAGTAGTTCATTCGTTTAGTATCCATCTCACCATTTATAGAAAGCCCTGGAAGTATCTTAAAGGCTGGAACATCCGAGATACCGTCGGCCTCACCGAAAAGGGCCGTGCCAAGCACAATTCTGTAGACGATGATTCCAAAGCCAAGAGTTGCCATTGCCAGATAATGTCCCTTCAGTTTCAGCACTGGAATCCCAATAATATAGGCCACTATGGCTACAATTAACAGTGAAAGCAGCACCCCCACCCAGGGATTAAAGCTCAGTATTTGATCACCATAGAGATCCTCTCTTAAAACCAGAAGTCTGAGTTTATCGAGTGTATTGATCAAAGGTTTATCTTTATATGGAAGTAGATTTATAGTAGACATAACCGCCGTGGTATATCCTCCAATAGCAAAAAAGCCGGCATGACCAAGAGAAATCTGCCCTGCATAACCCATCAGTAAAACAAGTGCAAGAACCACCATTGCATAATACAGAGACATGGTCAGCTGGGTAAGATAATAGGTCTTATCCATGGCATTGGTAACCAGGTCTATGCCCACAACCGTTATGGTTAAAGCAAGTATCTTAAGATATATATTGCGCATCGCACTAAAACTCCTTTAAAGCCAGCTCCTCTTTCCTTCCGAAAAGACCACCCGGGCGGAAAAATAATATCAGTAGTAGTATCGCAATAGATATTGCGTCCTTGTATGCCGATGGCATAATCCAGACGCTAAAGGACTCAAGGATACCCAGCACAAGCCCTCCTGCCACTGCTGCCATGGAGTTTCCGAGCCCACCAAGGATTGCCACGGTAAAACCCTTTATAGCAAGGGGAACTCCCATATTGTACTGACTATAGGTTATGGGAGAGACAACACAGCCTGCAAGAGCACCAATTCCTGCACTTAACACAAAAGACAGGGTAACCATGTTTTTTGCATTAATACCACAGAGTCTTGCAGCCTCCCTGTTAGCTGCACAGGCCCGCATCTGTCGGCCATAGCGAGTAAATTTAAAGAACATCTGAAGTGCCACCACCACGATACTGCAGATCCCTATTACCCATAGTACCTGAGGTGAAATATGTGCACCAAATATAGATACTGATGTAACCTCGTTACCAGTAAAGTATGGTAAGGCCCTTACATTTTCGCCCCAGATGGCAAGGGCAATCTCTCGTATGATAATTGAAAGACCAATGGTAATGATTATCATTCTTAGTACTGTTGGAGATTCAAGCCACCTGAAGAAAAGCATCTCCATTATGGCACCAACAATCATGGTAATCAGTACCGACAACAAAATGGCCAATGGAAGGGGCATAAAGGCATTCAGGGTAATGGCTGTCATGCTTCCAAGCATGACAAACTCACCCTGGGCAAAATTAATTATCCCGGTGGTGTTATAAATGATGTTAAAACCTATGGCTACAATAGCGTAGATAAAGCCATAGGTCAGACCTGCGGCTATGTATTGAAAAAAAAGTTCCGTGCTCATAACAGGGTCTGATATTATACAAAAAAAGAGGGGTCTTTATCCCTGGACCCCTCAGATTATGCTTTATGATCGGATTAAGGTGTTATTTTTATTTCTGCTCAAGGAGGACAAACCTCCCGTTCTTAACGGTAAGCATCTCAAAAGAGTCTATATCGAGGCCATTATGATCGGTAGGACTGAAGTTAAATATACCACCTGTTCCAACGAATCCCTTCAGGTTTTCAATAGCATCGCGTACCTTTTCCTTATCGAAACCTGCCTTTTCAATTGCCGTTACCAGTATCATAAAGGCATCATAGGCATGTCCCCCAAAGGTACTTGCCTCCTCTTTAAACCTTGATTCATAATCCCTTTTGTACTTCATTAGCACCGGTTTTTGAGGATGATCATCGGGCAGGACATCAGCAACCAGAAGCCTTCCTGCAGGGAAAATGATGCCCTCAGCTGCAGCCCCAGCTGCCTTTACATATTTGATATTTCCAAAGCCATGGCTCTGAAACAGAGGAACATTCAGGCCGATCTGTCTCATGTTCTTTGCAATAATGGCCTGTGCAGGTACGATTGACCAGTTCACCACAGCCTCGACACCCTTTGCCTTTAGTTTTGTTACCAGAGCCGTAAGATCTGTAGCCTTTTTATCGTAGACCTCGCTTATGATTATATCTATCCCGTACTCAGGTGCCAGCTTTTCAAGCTGCGCCTTACCAGCCTTACCAAAGCCTGTATTACCAACCACCACCCCGATCTTCTTTATACCCATCTTCTGCATCTGCATGAAGATTTTACGAGCAGCAAAGCTGTCCTTTTGTGGTGTTTTAAAGACATATTTGGCAACCGGATTAACTATCTTCTCTGCAGCTGCACAGGATATACAGATGGTCTTACCCTTTTCACATATGTTCTTTATCTTCAGGGTTTCACCGCTTGTTGATGGACCTATAATAGCAAATACCCTCTCCTCCTCGATCAGCTGCTTGGCAAAGGAGATGGCCTTTTCAGGATTGGCCCCTGAGTCCTTTATTATTAACTCAATCTTTCTTCCCTTGATACCACCCTTTGAGTTGATTTCATCGGCAAGCATCTTAAGTGTGTTTGCTTCAGGGGCACCAAGAAAGGACGCAGGCCCTGTAACTGCAAGTATAGCACCTATCTTGATTGTCTCGGCTGCATAAACAGGAAATACCATGAACGCCATCATCAATACTGAAAGCAGAAACCCTTTAAAAAACCTCATAAAACACCTCCTCAGTAATTAAGTTAACCTTTATCTAAAGGACAGACAAACCAAATCCCAAATCATAAATCTAAAATCTGAAATCATAAATCATAAATCATAAATCATAAATCTTAAATCTTATAAAGCTCTTCTCCTTTTAGTATCCTTACACCAGCACTCTGAAGTGCATCAATTGCTTTGTCTATTTCATCAAATCTGAAGATTATTATGGCATTTTCTCCACTACTTTGCACAAAGGCATACATATATTCAACATTAATACCCCTGTCTCCAAGAACCTTTAGTATTCCGGCCAGCCCGCCAGGTCTGTCCGGAACCTCAACAGCAATAACCTCGGTCTTTCCAACGGTAAAACCCTTTTCTTTTAAAATATTTTTTGCCTTCTCTGTATCATTAACTATCAGACGAAGTATACCAAAATCAGAGGTATCAGCAAGAGATAGTGCCCTGATGTTTATATCAGCCTCAGCAAGTATCCCTGCCACTTCTGCAAGCCTGCCGGATTTGTTTTCAAGGAAGATCGATATCTGCTCAACCTTCATGATTAACCTCCCTACATCTTTCTTTTGTCAATAACTCTTTTAGCCTTACCCTCACTGCGCTGGATACTACGAGGCTCGACAAGCTTTACCCTGCATGATACCGCAAGGGTCTCCTTTAGCTCCTGTTCTATTCTCTTAGCCAGGGACTCAAGCACCTTTATCTCGTCAGAAAAGATCTCATCGCTAACCTCCACCTGTACCTCCATTACATCAAGGGCACCCTGCTTGTCAATAATAATCTGATAGTGAGGCTCAACCCCCTCTATACTCATCAGAACATGCTCAATCTGGGATGGAAAAACATTTACTCCTCTTATGATCAACATATCATCGGTTCGTCCCATTATCTTTTCCATTCTGTAAAAGGTACGCCCGCAGGTGCATGGTTCGGTTATCAGTCTTGTAATATCACGGGTGCGATAACGGATCACTGGAAAGGCCTCTTTGGTAAGGGTAGTAAAGACCAGCTCACCCTTTTCCCCGGGTGGCAAGACCTCTCCTGTATCAGGGTCTATTATCTCTGGTATAAAATGGTCTTCAAAGATGTGTAACCCTCTCTTCTGCTCAATACATTCTACTGACACACCAGGGCCCATTATCTCACTCAGGCCATATATATCAATAGCATCTATGCCAAGCTTACGCTCAATCTCTTCACGCATGTTTTCACTCCAGGGCTCAGCCCCAAACACGCCAACCCTAATCTTGAGGTCCTCTGGCGATATCCCCTCTTCCTTCATCACATCGGCAATATTCAGGGCATAAGAGGGAGTGCAGGTTAAGACGGTGGAGCCAAAATCCTTCATAATCATAATCTGTCTTTTAGTATTGCCACCAGAAATCGGTATTACAGTAGCACCAAGCCTCTCAGCACCATAATGAAACCCAAGCCCACCAGTGAAAAGTCCATAACCATAGGCGTTGTGCACAATGTCTCCCCTGTGCACTCCAGCACATGCAAGGGTCCTGGCCATTAGCTCTGCCCAGGTATCTATATCCCTTTTGGTATACCCAACCACTGTAGGCTTTCCGGTAGTACCTGAGGAGGCATGTACCCTGACAACCCTTTCAAGCGGAACGGCAAACAGGCCAAAGGGATAGTTTTCTCTGAGATCTTCCTTTGTTGTAAAGGGAAGCCTCTTCAGATCGTCCAGTCTCTTTATATCCTCCGGTTTAACACCGGCCTCATCCATCTTTTTACGATAATGGGCAACATTGGTATAGACCCTCTCAACCACTGCCTGAAGCCTCTTTAGCTGTATTGCCTCCAGGGCCTCTCTTGGCATGGTTTCATACTCTTCGTTCCAGATCATGATTACAATACCTCCTCAAAAAGGACTTTATAAATTTACCAGTTCCTGTCCCCTTTTAAAGGCCTCCATATTTACATCCTGAAACTGTCTTTTCACGCGATCTTTTATTATATCAAAAAATATCTCCTGCTTAACGGGCAAAAACCTTGACAGCATTCCCACCAGTATCATGTTAACCACCCTTACCTCTCCAAGCTCCTTTGCCAGCTGAAAGGCATCCACCGGATAAACGCTGACACCAAGGTCTTTTAGCTTATCAAGTATTCCTTCAGGATAAGACATAATACCTGTGGCAACCGAAAGGGGAAAAATTTTCTGGGTATTAACGATTACTTTCGAGTCTTTATTAAGATAAGGCAGATATCTGAGGGCCTCAAGCAGCTCAAAGGAGACCTGAACATGTGCAGAGCCTGGCTCTATAAGAGGAGAATAAACCCTTTCACCGTATCTGAGGTGGGCCTCAACAGCTCCACCCCTCTGAGCCATACCATGAACCTCGCTCTTTTTTACATCATAGCCTGCTTCGATCAGGGCATCGGCTGTTACCTCAGAGGCAAGCAGAATCCCCTGACCACCTACACCACTGAAAAGAATATTCTTTGTCTCACTCATTCTTTCACCTCTACGATTGCATCATATTTACAAACGATTTCACACTCTCCACAGCCTGCACAGAGCACCTCGGATATAATCGAAACACCCTTTTGTTTTTCTCTACCGCGTGCTTTAGCCTCCTCCTCAGAAATGCTCTTCCACGAGATAGCCGGACAACCAAGCCCAAGACATACCCTGCAGCCAGTGCATTTTTCGTATACAACCCTGTAGAGGGGCTTTTTTCGTCTTCTCTCTTCAGGCAGCAGGGCACAGGGTGCCTTTGAGATAATAACCGAGGGCTCATCAACAGAAAGCTCCTCCTTAAGCACCCTTTTTACTTCATCAATGTCGTGAGGATTAACCACCGTTACCCTCTTAACACCAATTGCCCTGCAAAGCTCAGCAAGGTCTATCTCGAGAGTGTCTTCACCCATGGCTGTTTTTCCAGTAACCGGGTTTTCCTGATGACCTGTCATGGCAGTGGTACGGTTATCCAGTATTATTATTGTTGATGTACCCTTGTTGTAAACGATGTCGATCAGCGGTGTGATACCCGAATGAATAAATGTTGAATCCCCAATTACAGCCACCACCCTGCCCCTTGCCTTATCACCAAGGGCCTTCTCTATGCCATGGGCATTGCTAACACTGGCTCCCATACAAACACAGGTATCCATAGCACTAAGGGGCTTCAGGGCACCAAGGGTGTAACATCCTATATCGCCAGATACAAATACCTTCAACTTGGATAGACTGTAAAATACCCCCCTGTGCGGACAGCCCGGACACATGGCAGGCGGCCTTGGAGGTATCTCAACAGACTCAAAAAAACTCCTCTTTTCACCGGTTATCGCAGACCGTATTTTATAGGCATCAAGTTCTCCATAGGCTGGAATAATCTCCTTTCCAGTACATTCTATACCCATGGCCTTTATCTGGAGCTCAAGGAATGGATCAAGCTCCTCTACAATATACAGCCTTTCCACCTGTGAAGCAAAATCCCTGATTAGTCTTTCTGGAAGTGGATAAACCATTCCCAGTTTAAGCACCGACGCCTCAGGTAATGCATCCCTGACATGAAGATAACTTATGCCAGCAGTTATAATTCCTATCTTCTTGTCTGACCAGAATATTCTGTTTTCCTCAAAGCCCTCAGCAAACTCCCTGATCTTTTTAAGCCGTTCTTCAAGCACAACCCTTCGACGCCTGGCATTTACAGGTAGCATTACGAACTTTTCAGGCATCTTCTGTATCTCTGATGGAGATTCCCTCTTTACAGGCTCCTCTTCATAAACAATACCTTTGACATGGGATACCCTGGTTGTAGTTCTAACAAGCACGGGTGTGTCGAATTTTTCACTTAAATCAAAGGCCAGACGGGTGAATCTACGGCATTCCTCGGCATCCGAGGGCTCCAGCATGGGTATCTTTGAGGCCAGTGCATAATTACGGTTGTCCTGGGCATTCTGAGAGCTGTGCATCTCGGGGTCATCTGCAGTAATTATCACAAGACCACCAACAACTCCGGTATAAGCGGCAGTAAAAAGGGGATCAGCCGCCACATTGAGCCCCACATGCTTCATCGATGCCATTGCCCTGACACCGGCAAAACTTGCTCCAATGGCAACCTCCAGGGCAACCTTTTCGTTTGGCGCCCATTCAGAATAGACACCTTCATAGGTCGTTAAGGCCTCGAGTATCTCGGTTGAAGGAGTACCTGGATAGGCTGAGGCTACCTTCAGGCCTGCCTCATAAGCACCTCTTGCTATAGCTTCATTTCCTGAAAGAAAGTTCTTTTTCATTTCAGATTCCCCTTATACATTTTTGTTAGAGTAAAATGATAAGTTTTATTTACCATCTTTGTCAAGAAAATCCACAAAATTGATACAGTTGTGGTTGTGTGAAACAGGGTTTTCTGTTATGTTATAAATATAAATCCTGTCAGGAGGTGAAAAAGATGGCAAGAGTCTATATGTTGGCAAATGTGGTTCCGGGAAAAGACCGGGATATAAGAGATACTCTGAGGGGTATCAAAGGAGTTGTTTATGCCGATGTGATTACCGGTCAGTTTGATCTTGCTGTTGTACTGGAGGCTAAAAATATTGATGAAATTTTTAACAGAATACTAAAAAAAATAAGAAAACTAAAAGGGATAAATAGGACAGAAACCTTTATTGCTATAGAATGAAGATTCAGCTTGAGAAAGAACAGTTAAGTCTTTTTTTAAAGGTCTTAAAGGATCTCAAAGAACTGAACCGCTATGTTCCGGTACTTGTGGAGGGTAAGCGTGATAGAGAGACCTTGAGAAAACTGGGGCTCGAAGGTACCATACTGCTTTTACACCAGGGACTGAACCTTTATGAATACTCCGAAGAACTCGCTGAAAGGTACGACAAGATAATTATCCTTCTCGACTGGGATCCTCGTGGGGAGGCCATGTATCAGAAGATAAAGGGATACCTGAAAGGTCATTATGAAGAATTCAGCTTTATTAGAGAAACCATCAAGAAATTAAGCGGAGACCAATTTTACGAGGTTGAGCATCTTATAGATATATTTAAAGGCTAATTAATTACCCCTCTGTTTTTTAGACTTTTTCGTTGGAGAACACGTCCCCTTTGCCTGTGATGCTCAGGTAGGTACACCCAGACGAGGAAGTATTACCGTTTGTAGCAATATCCATAAGACCACAATCCCAATTGCAAAAAGCCAGTCCATATCTTATTCAGCCTTCTTCTGATCTTTTTTATCTTTCTTATCCATTTCAGCCCTTCTTTCCTCATAATCAACAAACTCTATGACAGCCAGAGGAGCCTGATCCTTTATCCTGTTACGGGTTCTTACTATTCGAAGATAACCACCATTTCTGTCCATAAACCTTGGCGCAATCTCGTTAAATAGCTTTGCCACTGCATCTCTGTTTGGTAGATACGACAGGGCCAGCCTTTTAGCATGAAGATCTCCCCTCTTACCAAGTGTTACCATCTTTTCCGCCATACTCCTCAGGACCTTGGCCTTTGCAACAGTTGTCTCTATCCTTTCATGAATAAAAAGGCTTGTCATTAGATTCCTGAAAAGGGCCTTACGCTGGTTAGTAGTTCTGTCAAAGTATTTTTTCTTGACTCTATGACGCATCTTTGGTTACACCTCCCTGTTCTTCCATGTACTTCTGGATGAGCTCCGGATCAATCTTCATCCCGAGACTCAGCCCCATACCTTTAAGTATCTCCTTTATCTCATTCAGAGATTTCCTGCCAAAGTTCTTTGTCTTCAGTATTTCATGTTCGGTCTTCTGTACCAGGTCGGCTATGGTCTTTATATTGGCATTTTTCAAACAGTTGTATGACCTCACAGAGAGTTCAAGCTCATCAACAGACTTTAGCAGGTTTTTATTAAACTCTTCAGCTCCCATATCAGCAGTAATTTCCTGTGCCTCTTCCTGATCATCCGAATCCTGTTCCATCTCCTCGATCAGGAAAAAGTCAAAATGATCGATCAGTATGTTTGCTGCCTTTGAAACTGCAGCCTTTGGTGTTATGCTTCCGTCTGTCCATATCTCAAGAATAAGTCTATCAAAATCGGTTGCCCTTCCTACACGGGCCTTTTCAACCCAGAAATTGACCTTCTTGATAGGGCTGAAAATAGCATCTATAGCAATTACATCAATCGGTTGGTCCTTCTCTTTGAGCATATCAGAAGGTACATACCCCCTGCCTTTTGAGACATAAAGCTCTGCATGAAACTCTGCTCCCTTGTCAACGGTTGCAATGTATTGATCCTTATTAAGGACTTCCAGACCTGACTCACACTGAAGATCCTCACCAGTAACCTCTTTGGGGCCAGAAACATCAATCCGTGCAACCCTTTTATCAGAACCATTAAGCCTGAACCTTAGTTTTTTCAGGTTCAGTATAAGATCAACCATATCCTCTTTAACACCATCAATAGTTGAAAACTCGTGAAGCACCCCCGGTATTTTTACATGCGTGATGGCTGCCCCATCAATAGAGGAAAGCAGTACCCTTCTTAAAGAGTTACCAATTGTTGTACCAAAACCCCTCTCAAAAGGCTCTGCTATCAGCTTTCCATATGTATCTGTAAGTGTGTCTTCTTCAAAGGCTATCTTTTTAGGAAATTGAAATCCTTTAACCTTTAAACTCATAGAGCCTCCTTATTTTATTATAGAGACCGTTTTTAAACAGCCTCTGAAGTGTTTTATTTCGAGTACAACTCGACGATCAGATGCTCTTTCACATCAAGAGGTATCTGCTCGCGAGTTGGCAGGCTGAGCACCTTCCCCCTGTAAGCCTCTGCATTGAGTTCAAGCCATTCTGGCACGCCTCTATGCTCAACCTTGGAGAGATTCTCATCAATAAATGGAATCTTCCTGCTTTCCTCCTTCACCTCTATTACATCGCCCTCTTTAACTCTGTAAGATGGAATATCTACCCTTCTGCCATTTACCAGAATGTGTCCGTGATTTACAAGCTGCCTTGCCTGACGCCTGTTTACTGCAAATCCAAGCCTGTATACCACATTATCAAGCCTTCTTTCCAGAAACTGCAAAAGCAACTCACCTGTAACGCCTTTTTTCTTCTGGGCCTCTTTGAAGTACTTACGGAACTGTCTTTCCAGAACACCATAAATCCTTTTTACCTTCTGTTTTTCCCTCAGCTGAAGCCCATAATCGCTTATCTTTGTCCTTGCAGTACCGTGCTGACCGGGTGGATATTTTCTACGCTCAAAAGCACACTTGTCGGTATAGCATCTATCACCTTTTAGGAAGAGTTTCTGCCCTTCCCTTCTGCAAAGCCTGCAAAGAGCCTCTCTGTACCTCGCCATTACACCCTCCTCCTCTTTGGAGGTCTACACCCGTTGTGTGGAACCGGTGTGACATCCTTGATGATGTTTACATCAAGCCCTGCCGCCTGAATAGCCCTAATAGCTGACTCACGCCCAGCACCCGGGCCTTTTATATAAACATCTATCTGTTTCATCCCCATGTCCATTGCCCTTTTAGCTGCTGTCTCTGCAGCAAGCTGAGCTGCATAGGGTGTGCCCTTACGAGAGCCCTTAAAGCCAAGACTACCAGCGCTTACCCAGGTAAGCACATTGCCATTTTTATCAGTTATGGTTACTATGGTATTGTTGAAAGTAGTCTGAACATGAGCAATACCATAGGGAACATTTTTCTTTTCCTTCTTAGGACCTCTCCTGCGTCTTGCCATAGATTATTTACCTCCCTTCTTCTTGCCTGCTACAGTTTTACGGGGGCCCTTGCGTGTACGGGCATTGGTCCTGGTACGCTGCCCTCTTACTGGAAGTCCCATCTTATGCCTCAGCCCACGATAACAGCCGATATCAATAAGTCTCTTTATATTCATGGCAATCTCTTTTCGGAGATCACCCTCAACCTTGTAATCCCTGTCAATAACAGTCCTTATCTTAACTATTTCATCATCCCTCAGGTCTTTAACCCTTGTGTTAGGGTCAATACCGGTCTCCTGAAGGATCTTTTTAGATGTAGATCGACCAATACCAAAGATCCTTGTAAGCCCTATCTCTATCCTTTCATTTTTCGGTAAATCCACGCCTGCTATCCTGGCCATCTTGCCTCCTTATCCCTGACGCTGCTTGTGTTTTGGATTCTCACAGATAATCCTTACTACACCCTTTCGTTTTATAACCTTGCATTTTGCACAAATCGGCTTAACCGATGCCCTTACCTTCATCTGGGACCTCCTGAAGTGTGGTTATTTATACCTATAAGTAATCCTGCCCTTGGTCAGATCGTAGGGAGACATCTCTACAAGCACCTTATCCCCTGGCAAGATCTTTATAAAATGCATACGCATCTTACCAGAGACATAGGCAATTATCTCCTGACCACTCTCGAGCCTCACCCTGAACATGGCATTGGGCAGGGCCTCGATGATCTCTCCCTGGACTTCTATGTTATCTGACTTCGGCATTTTAACCACTAATTATAATTTATTTAATTAAGTTTCGTCAATATCTCTGGCCCACCCCTTTTTATCAGTATGGTATGTTCAAAGTGAGCCGACAGGCTTCCATCGGCTGTTTTGGCTGTCCAGCCATCATCCAGCACATATACCTCGTATTTACCAGCATTTACCATGGGTTCTATGGCCAGTGTCATCCCCTCTTTCAGTTTAGGGCCCTTACCTGGAGGACCGAAGTTTGGTATTTGTGGTTCTTCATGTAACTGTTTACCTACCCCATGCCCTACAAACTGTCTTACCACCGAAAACCCATGCGACTCCACATACCGTTGTATTGCGTTAGATATATCGCTTACCCGTTTGTTAACCTTTGCCTCCTGTATTCCAATGTAAAGGGCCTTCTCGGTTACCTCAAGCAGCCTTTTAGCCTCCTCGGTTATCTCTCCAACCGGCACTGTAATAGCTGCATCCCCGATATAACCATCGTAGACAACACCCAGGTCTATGCTAACTATATCACCATGCTTCAGAATAACCGATGTTGAAGGTATCCCATGGACCACCTCGTCATTCACAGATACACATATACTCGCCGGATACCCCCTGTAGCCTTTGAAGGCAGGCTTACCGCCTCTTCGTTTTATTATATCCTCAGCTATTTGCTCCAGGTCTTTTGTAGTAACACCCGGTGAAATAAACTCTTTTATAGCATTAAGGGCCTCTGCCACAATAGCCGAGGCCTTTCTCATACGCTCAATCTCTCTTCTGGTTTTTATGATTATCACAAAATCAAGGCCAATTCAAGACGGGATTTTATCTCCTTCTGCCTCTTACCCGTCCTCTTCTAAGCAATCCCTCGTAGGATCGGGTAAGCAGATGGGACTCTATCTGGGAAACCGTATCAAGTGCAACACCTACCACGATCAAAAGGGATGTACCACCAAAGTAAAATGGCACATTGAACTCCTTGATCAGAAATGTTGGTAGTACGCAGACAATTGAAAGATATATGGCACCCACAAAGGTCAGCCTTGAAAGTACCCGATAGAGGTAATCGGCTGTTTTTTGCCCCGGCCTGATACCCGGAATATATCCACCGTATTTCTTCAGGTTATCTGCCACATCAACAGGATTGAATATGATTGCTGTATAAAAGTAACTAAAAAATATAATCATTCCCACATATAAAATCGTATAAAGGGCTGTTCCAGGAGTAAGTTGTCGAGCAACCCCCTGCACCCATGGTATAGATATAAATCCGGCAATGGTTGCTGGAAACATGATAATCGATGAAGCAAAAATGGGTGGTATCACACCAGAGGTATTGACCTTCAGAGGAAGATGGGTAGACTGTCCGCCATATACCTTCCTTCCTACCACCCTCTTGGCATACTGTATTGGTATACGCCTTTCCCCTCTTTCAATGTAGATAATGGCTCCAACAACAAAGACCATCATGGCAAGCAGGAATATCATAAAGATAATGGAAATCTCGCCAGCCTTTATCAGCCTTATGGTGCTTATGATTGCATTGGGCAGTCGAGCCACAATTCCGGCAAAAATTATCAAAGATATTCCGTTTCCAATACCCCTTTCAGTAATCTGCTCACCAAGCCACATAATAAAGGCCGTACCAGCAGTCAGGGTAATCATGGTCATTAGCCTGAATGACCAGCCAGGGTTCTGTATAAAAGCTCCCTGGGCCATACTCTCAAGGCCTACTGCGATACCAAAGGACTGTATTGCACTTATGAGTACCGTTCCGTAACGGGTGTACTTGACAATCTTTTTTCTACCCTCTTCACCCTCTTTGGCAAGCTTTCCTAAAGAAGGGATTACAACTGTCAGTAACTGAAGGATAATCGATGCACTAATGTAAGGCATAATACCCAGGGCAAAAATTGTAACCCTTGAAAGTGCACCACCAGAGAATATATCGAAAAAGCCCATCAGGGCCCCACCGCGTTCTGTCAGAAACTTACTTAATTCTTCACCATTGATTCCAGGGGTGGGTATATGACAGCCAATTCTGTATACAGCAAGCAGTGCAAGGGTATAGAATATCCTCTTTTTTAATTCCTCGATCTTAAATATGTTCTGAAAGGAAGACAGGCCCCCCAACTATATCACCTCTGCCTTGCCACCTGCTGCTTCTATCTTCTGGATGGCGGTTTTACTAAAGGCATGTGCCTTTATGGTACAGGCCCTCTTTATTTCACCATCACCGAGGACCTTTAACCCATCCTTGAGTTTAGAGATTATTCGTTTCTCCAGTAAAAGCTCAGGTGTTATTACATCCTCCTCAAGGGTCTCAAGCCTTTTGAGGTTGACAATAGCATACTCCTTCTTAAAGGCAGCGTTTGTAAAACCCCTCTTTGGCAACCTTCTGTGTAGCGGCATCTGGCCACCCTCAAAACCAGGAGATATCTTGGCGCCAGCACGTGCCTTCTGCCCCTTATGACCCTTGCAGGCGGTTTTACCATGACCTGAGCCCGGGCCACGCCCAACCCTTTTTGGTTTTTTCTTGCTCCCGGGTGCGGGTTTTAAATCTTCTATCCTCATCTTACCTCCGTTTACAGGACTCTAAGATTTCTCATCAGGTACCTCTTCAACCTCAATAAGATGAGGCACCTTGTTAATCATCCCCCTAATTGAGGGCACATCAGGTTTGTACACTGTATGGCCTATCTTTCTAAGGCCAAGACTTCTTAAAATCCTTCTATGCTTTTCAGGTTTTCCAATATAGCTTCTCTTTAAAGTGATCTTAAGCATCCTTTGCTACCCCTTCTTCCTTTGTCTCCTCTGTATGTTTGCTTCTTAGCTTCTTTACCACCTCAGGGTCCTTCAGTTTCAAAAGTCCATCTATTGTGGCCTTGGCCTCATTAAAGGGATTATGGCTTCTTATAGACTTTGCAACTATGTTTTCAAGCCCGGCTACCTCGAGTACCGGCCTCACGGCACCACCTGCAATAACACCGGTACCCTTTTTCGCAGGTTTTAGCAAAACCTCACCAGCACCGTGCTTTCCTAATATCTCATGGGGTATAGTGCCATCCTTAAGTGGAAACTTTATAAGGGACTTCTTGGCCTGGCCAATGGCCTTTCTGATTGCATCTGCCACCTCAGCAGCCTTACCCTTACCAATCCCAACAATGCCATCACCATTGCCAACTGCAACCAGAGCGGTAAAGGAAAACCTTCTTCCACCCTTGACCACCTTGGACACTCTATTGATGAATATCACTTTCTCCTGTAACTCAAGCTCTGATGGATCAATCCTCAGCACTATACCTCCTTAAAGATTATTTTATTAAAATTCAAGCCCTGCCTCTCTTGCCGCATCAGCAAGGGCCTTTATTCTACCATGATAACGAAAACCACCTCTATCGAAGACAACCTTCTTTATACCCTTCTCCACAGCCCTCTTAGCAATCAACTGACCAACCCTCTTTGCCGCCTCTACATTTCCACCATGTTTGATCTCGCCCCTTATCTCCTTGTCGAGGGTAGAGGCAGCCACCAGTGTGTGGCCTTTCATATCGTCTATAATCTGGGCATACATATGCTTTAACGACCCGTATACCGAAAGCCTGGGTCTTTCAGGCGTTCCAAAGACCTTTTTTCTTATCCTTCTATGCCTTCGTATCCTTGCTTCACGCTTTGTCCTTTTCAATTCAGGTAAACCTCCAGCTTATATATTATTTTCCAGCCTTACCGGGTTTGAGTTTCAACCGCTCATCAGCATATCTGATGCCCTTACCCTTGTAAGCATCAGGTGGCCTTAAGGCCCTTATATTTGCAGCTGTCTGACCAACCAGCTGCTTGTCTATACCAATGAGAGTAAGCTTTATAGGTCTTGCCTTATGATCAATCTCTGCCTTAATACCCTCAGGCAACTTAAACTCAACTGGATGGGAGTATCCAAGGCTGAAGACCAGGGTATCACCCTTCTGGTCTACCCTGTAACCAACTCCAACTATCTCCATTTCCTTTTTGAAGCCCTCGCTTACTCCCTTTACCATATTTGCAATAAGGCTCCTTGTCAGGCCATGCAGGGCCCTCTTCTGCCTAGTATCATCAGGCCGCTCAACAACCACCTGATTGTCCTTTACGGTGACCTTCATTGAAGGGGGGAATCCCCACTGAAGCTCACCCTTTGGACCCTTCACCTTTACGGTATTGCCGTTTATTGTTACCTCAACACCCTTTGGAATATCGATCGGTTTCTTTCCTACTCTTGACATCTATTCACCCCATTGCAATGTTTTTCATTACCAGATATAACAGATTAACTCCCCACCAACCTTCTCACGTCTGCAGGCCTTATCGCTCTTTATCCCTTTAGGTGTGGTAAGTATTGCTATGCCCACACCACCCATAACTTTAGGTATATCTCTATAGCCTACATAAACCCTTCTACCGGGTTTACTTACCCTTTTAAGACCGGTTATAACACACTCACCATCCACATACTTCAGAGAAATCCTTAAAATTCCCTTCCGCTTGTCCTTGATAATCTTATAGGCCCTTATAAAACCTTCCTCTTTAAGGATTTTTGCAATATCAAGCTTCATCCTCGAGGCCGGTATATCGACCTTCTCGGCCTTAACCATTATTGCATTTCTAATCCTTGTGAGCATGTCTGCTATTGGATCTGTCAGCATGATTACACTCTCCTACCAGCTTGATTTTCTTACACCAGGAATTAAACCCTGGTGAGCAAGTGTTCTAAAGCAGATCCTGCACATCTGAAACTTGCGCATATATGCGCGAGGTCTGCCGCAGATCTTGCAACGATTATATGCCCTTACCTTGAACTTTGGTGGTCTCTTCTGCTTCTCAATCAAACACTTCTTGGCCATTTTATCTCCTTAAATCCAGTTTAATTCCCTCTAAATGGCATCCCAAGATATTTCAGTAACGCCTTACCCTCTTCATCAGTTTCTGCAGTAGTGCATATGGTTATGTCAAATCCATGCACCATCTCCACCTTGTCGTAATCTATTTCAGGAAAGATATACTGCTCCTTTACGCCCATTGAGTAGTTACCCCTGCCATCAAAACTCCTGGTTGTAAGCCCCCTGAAGTCCCTTATGCGGGGGATGGCAATGCTGATTAGTTTATCCAAAAAGTCATACATCCTGTCGCCCCTGAGGGTAACCTTACAACCAATGGGCATCCCCTTTCTCAGCTTGAAGCCTGCGATCGATTTCTTTGCCTTCGTAATCACAGCCTTCTGTCCGGCAATCAGGCTAAGTTCCTCCACTGCTGCATCAAGCAGTTTTATATTATTTATTGCCTCACCAAGGCCACAGTTGAGAACAATCTTTTCAAGCCTTGGCACCTGCATAATAGACTTGTATGAAAACTCCTCCATCAGCTTTGGGACTACCTCTTTAAAGTACTTCTCCTTTAACCTTGGTATGTATTTCTTATCAGCCATTACTGATCTATTACCTCCTTACACTTCTTGCAAACCCTCAGTTTTCTACCATCTTCAAGTATCTTGTTACCTATCCTTGTAGGTGTATCACACCTTGGACAAATAAGCATTACATTGGATATATGGATAGGACCCTCTTTCTCTATGATTCCACCCTGGGTATACTTCTGAGAGGGTCTCATATGTCTTTTTATAATGTTAACCTTCTCTACTATAACCCTCTGTTTTTTTGGTATAACCGCAATTACTCGACCCTTTTTACCCTTTTCCTTGCCAGCTATTACAACCACATTGTCGTCTTTCTTTATCCTTAAACCCATCTCTATCCTCCTACAACACCTCAGGTGCCAGTGAAATAATCTTGGTAAATTCCTTCCACCTCAGTTCCCTTGCCACAGGGCCAAACACCCTTGTACCAATAGGCTCGCCCTGGGCGTTTATCAGCACACAGGCGTTCTGATCAAACCTGATGTAGGTACCATCGGGTCTTCTTGTCTCCTTTCTGGTCCTGACCACAACAGCCTTGACCTTGGCACCCTTTTTAACAGTTCCATCAGGTGATGCCTCCTTGACACTTGCAACAATGATGTCACCCACACGGGCATATCTGCGCTTGGAACCACCCAAAACCCTTATGCACATCACCTTTTTGGCTCCTGAGTTGTCTGCTACATCAAGTATGCTCTGTTGCTGTATCATCTCTCAGCTCCCCTTCGGTTCTTTCCTTAACTTTCCCTGTTTAGTATCTCAAGTACCACCCAGCGCTTGGTCTTGCTAAGTGGCCTTGATTCTATAATCTTTACTGTATCGCCAATCCGGCACTTATTTTCCTCATCATGGGCCTTGAACTTTGTTGTCCTCTTTATGTATTTCTTATACAGTGGATGTTTGTATAGCCTTGTTACAGCCACTGTTACGGTTTTGTCCATCTTATCACTCACAACCTTACCTACAAATACTTTCCTCGGCATACTCTCCCTCTTTACCTGAAGTTATTTTTGCTGCTCAGCAGCCTTCTGCCTTTCCTTCTCAGTAATGATAGTCAGAATTCTTGCAATGTCCTTACGAACCGCCTTGATCCGCATGGGGTTCTGTATCTCACCAGTAGCCTTCTGGAACCGCAGATTAAATAGCTCCTTCCTCAGCTCCCTTTCCTTTTCCCTTAACTCCTCTATAGTCATGTTTCTAAGTTCAGACGGTCTCAAATTACCGCCTCCTTCCTTTTTACAATCTTTGTTGCAATGGGAAGTTTCTGTGAGGCCAGCCTCAATGCCTCCACAGCAAGCTCCTCTGGCACACCAGCCATCTCATAGAGGATTCTGCCAGGCTTTACAACGGCCACCCAGAACTCTGGATTACCCTTACCCTTACCCATCCTTGTTTCAGCAGGCTTACGGGTTATTGGCTTGTCTGGAAATATCCTTATCCAGATCTTGGCACCCTTTTTGACCTTTCTTGTAAGGGCAACACGCGCAGCCTCTATCTGACGGCTGGTAATCCAGCCTGGTTCAAGGGCCTTGAGCCCATATTCTCCAAAGGAGACCTCTGAGCCCCTGTAGGCCTTGCCCTTCATCCTGCCCTTCTGCATCTTTCTGAACTTTACCTTTTTCGGCATTAACATTGCTCTTTACCTCGCTCTGTATTTACTTAATACTCTTGTGGTCTAATACATCACCCTTGTAGATCCAGACCTTTACACCTATCACGCCATAGGTGGTCTTGGCCTCTGCAAAACCATAATCAATATCTGCCCTGAATGTATGTAGCGGCACCCGACCGTCTCTGTACCACTCCCTGCGGGCAATTTCAGCACCTGCCAGTCTGCCAGCCGCCTGAACCTTGATACCCTGGGCACCAAATCTCATGGCTGCTGCTACCGCCTTCTTCATCGCCCTACGATAGGCAACTCTCTTTTCAAGCTGTAATGCTATATTTTCAGCCACAAGCTGGGCATCAAGCTCGGGCTTTCTGATTTCCTTTATATCAATGGTTATATTCTTTTCGGTCATTGCCTCTATCTCTTTCTTGAGCTTTTCGACCTCGGCACCCTTTTTGCCAATTATTATTCCTGGTCTTGCTGTATGAATAATTATCCTTACCTTCTGCCCTTCTCTCTCTCCAGCTCGCTCTATCTCAATCCTTGAAATACCTGCATGATACAGTTTGTTCTTTATATACTTCCTTATCTGGAGGTCTTCATGTAGCAACTCTGCATAATCCTGCTTGGCAAACCACCTGGAGTCCCAATTTCTGATAATGCCAAGTCTATTTCCTATTGGATGAGTCTTATGTCCCAAAGTACACCCCCAATTTAAGTTTTGAGTGTTTAGTCTTAAGTGTTAAATCTTTAACAACCAAACACTCAGCACTCAATACTAAACACTCAACATTATTCATCCGCCTCTTCCTCCTCTTCTGCAAGCACTATGGTAATATGGCTTGTCTTCTTCTTTATTATATTTGCCCTTCCCATTGCCCTTGGGAAAAGCCTCTTCATCATAGGGCCCTCATCGACATAGGCCCTGACTATCCTCATCTCTTCTGGTTCTGCCACATCCTTCTGCTCGGCATTGGCCATTGCTGACCTCAGGAGCTTTTCTACGAATCTTGCTCCTCTGTATGGCATAAACTTCAGAGCAATCATGGCCTCGCCGGCCTTCTTGCCTCTGATAAGATCAATCACTCTTCTTGCCTTCCGTGGTGTAATCCTTGCGTATCTCAAAACAGCCCTTGCTTCCATAGCTATTTACCCCTCACCTTGGTTGTCTTCTCACTGCCATGTCCTCTATATGTCCTGGTTGGTGCAAACTCTCCAAGCTTATGCCCAACCATATTCTCTGTAACATAGACAGGGATAAACTTGTTTCCATTATGCACTGCAAAGGTAAAACCAACAAACTCGGGTATTATGGTTGACCTGCGTGACCAGGTCTTTATGATCTTTTTGTCCCCGCTTTCGATCATTTTCTGAACCTTCTTTAGTAGTTTTGGGTCTACATATGGGCCTTTCTTTAATGACCTTGGCACCTAATGCCTCCTTACTTTCTTCTCTTGATTATGAATTTATCGGTTCTCTTGTTCCTTCTGGTCTTTATACCCTCGGGTTTACCCCAGGGGGTACATGCTGGCCTACCACCAGAAGATCTACCCTCACCACCACCCAGTGGGTGATCGACAGGGTTCATGGCAACACCTCTTACTATCGGTCTTCTACCAAGCCAGCGTCTCCTTCCTGCCTTACCAAGATCTATGTTTTCATGATCCACATTACTTACCTGCCCGATAGTAGCCATACATTTTATAGGAATCAGCCTTACCTCTCCAGAGGCAAGCTTTACCTGTGCGTACTTTTCATCCTTGGCAACAAGCTGGGCCTGCACACCCGCACTACGAGCCAGCTTACCACCCTCACCTGGTCTTAACTCGATGTTATGAATAAAAGTACCAAGTGGAATATTCTTTAGTGGAAGAGCATTTCCTACCTTTATCTCAGCATCAGGCCCCGACATTAGTGTCTCACCCACCTTCAGCCCATGGGGAGCAATAATGTATCTGCGCTCTCCATCAGCGTATTTCAGCAAGGCAATTCGTGCAGTCCTGTTAGGATCGTACTCAATAGTCTCCACCACAGCAGGAATGCCGATCTTATCCCTTTTGAAATCTATGATCCTGTAAAGCCTCTTGTTACCACCACCACGCTGCCAGGCTGTGATCCTGCCCTGATTGTTACGGCCACCCGTCTTCTTTAAAGGCACACATAGGGGCAGATAGGGCTTGTCTGTTGTGAGCTCTGAAAAGTCACTAACAGACATAAACCTTCTACCTGGCGATGTTGGCTTATATACCCTTATTCCCATCTTATACTCCCTCTATAAAATCTAACTTTTCACCCTTCTTCAGGGTTATAATTGCCTTCTTCATAGCCCTTGTACGACCTACCGACCTTCCCCAGCGTTTCTTTTTTGGCTTAACATTTATTGTCGCAACCTTTTCGACCTTTACATTAAAAAGCTCCTCAAAGGCCTTCTTTATCTCTATCTTGTTAGCATCTCTGCTAACCTCAACAATCAATTTATTCTCTGTTTCCTTCAGATATGTGGCCTTTTCAGTAAATATAGGCCTCAGTATTACCTCATGAGGGTCTCTCATCCCCAGACCTCCTGTACCTTTTTCAGTGCATCCTTGGTCATTACCACATGCTGATGAACCAGCAGCTCATAGGTATTCAGATCCTGAGCCCTCATCACATCCACACCTGGTATGTTCCGTGCTGAAAGATAGACATTCTCATCTTTATCCTCTGTAACTATCAGAACTGAGGAACTATCCAGCCCCAGCCCTTTTAAGAATTCCACCATATCCTTTGTCCTTGGCTTTTCAAAGCTAAGCGAATCAACTACCGTTAGCTCTCCGTCCTGTAGCTTTGCACTTAATGCGGTTTTTAACGCAAGTCTTTTCTGCTTCTTCGGAAGCTTATAAGAATAATCCCTTGGCTGGGGGCCAAACACCACGCCGCCACCCTTCCAGATAGGCGAGCGAATACTACCATGCCTTGCCCTTCCAGTGTGTTTCTGCCTCCAGGGTTTGCGGCCACCACCTCTAACCATACCACGTGTCTTTGTGGCATGGGTGCCCTGGCGCTGGTTGGCAAGATAGTTCACCACTGCTGTGTGGAGTATGTCTGTTCTGACCTCCAGCCCAAAGATACTCTCGGGCAGTGTCATCTTACCAACTACATTGTTCTGTCTGTCTTTGATCTCTATCTCTGGCATATCAATCGTCCTTCCTCACCTCTATATATCCACCCTTTGGACCAGGGATGGCACCTTTTATCAATAGCAGGTTCTGTTCGGGCTTGACATCCACCACCGTAAGATTCCTCACAGTAACCCTCACATTTCCCATATGCCCTGGCATACCTTTGTTCTTCCACACCCTTGAAGGAAAGGCACTTGCACCAATTGAACCAGGTGCACGATTGAACATGGAACCATGTGAGCCTGGACCACCTGCATAACCATGCCTTTTCATAACACCCTGAAAGCCTTTACCCTTTGAGATTCCGCTTACATGAACCCTATCACCTTTCTGAAACCGCTCCACTGTGATAATATCACCCACATTAAGATCCTTCATGGGGAACTCTCTCAGCACCCTGTAAGGTGGTGTACCTGCCTTTTTGAAATGACCCATCATTGGTTTGTTAACCCTTTTTAGTTTTTTAATCTCATCAAAACCGAGCTGTACTGCCTCGTAGCCGTCCTTCTCAAGGGTCTTAACCTGCACCACCTGACAGGGACCTGCCTCTACCACTGTTACAGGTATAACATTGCCCTTTTCATCAAATATCTGTGTCATTCCTATCTTTCTACCCAGAATGCCCGTCATAGCTTTATCTCCACATCTACCCCAGCAGCAAGCTCAAGCCTCATGAGCTCATCCACTGTCTGGGGTGTTGGATCGTATATATCAATCAATCTCTTGTGTGTCCTTATCTCAAACTGCTCTCTCGATTTCTTATCAATATGCGGAGACCTAAGTACTGTAAACTTCTGTATCCTTGTAGGCAGTGGAACCGGTCCTGCAATCCTTGCTCCTGTACGCTTTGCAGTCTCAACAATCTCCTTTACCGACTGATCAAGTATCCTGTGATCGTATGCCCTGAGTTTTATCCTTATTTTCTGATCCATGGTCTCCCTACTTCTCTTTATTCTAAGATTTTAGTAACCACACCTGCTCCTACCGTGCGGCCACCTTCCCTGATCGCAAACCTTAATCCCTCTTCCATCGCTACCGTCGTTATCAGCTCTACCTCTATGTTCACATTGTCCCCCGGCATCACCATCTCTACTCCCTCAGGTAACT
>JAADIE010000034.1 GCA_013151495.1 Nitrospirota bacterium
TTTGCTTATTCCGATGGCAAAGGACTATGGATAGTTGATCAACATGCTGCCCACGAACGAATAAGATATGAAAAGCTACGCAGACCATCAAATCAGTCTTTAAGCACTTTTCTCTTCCCAAAACAGATTAGGCTATCACCTGCGGCTTTCAACACACTAAAAGAAAACATGAGCTGGTTAAAAAAATTTATCGATATCGATGTATTTGGGGAAAACACCTTTGTAGTTCGAGCATTGCCAGACTTTTTAAATCAGGTTGATCTCCAGGGTCTCTTATATGACCTTGCCAAGACAATCCAGGATGGTACCGGGAAAACTCCTATAGAGGAACTCAAAGATGATGTCCTGAAAACCATGGCCTGTCATAGTTCTATCAGGGGTAACAGAAGGCTATCACGAGAGGAACTCCTTGGTCTGCTAATGGAGCTCAAAGAGATGGAAGATCCAGATCATTGTCCCCATGGAAGACCCACAAGAATTAAGTTAGATTTAAAAGAGCTGAGAAGGCTCTTTAAACGACAATAACCCCCCTTACCTTATTGACATTAATATTTATATTTAACTATTATGTAAGACCTTGATATACATAACAAAAAACTATCAAAGCGGGAGGGTCTACTATGGTTATGACAATTTTATCCGGTCTGATCATTGGTATGGCGGTCGGGTGGGTATTCCAGCGTGGACGTTACTGCATGAACACAGCCTTCAGAGACACAATCTTCATCAACGACTTTACACTTTTTAAGGCTTATCTACTCGCTCTCATAGTTACTATTATTGGTGCAAACTTCCTTGAAAGCATCGGCCAGATCGAAGAGCTCAGACGGCAGGCATTTTTCCCAATAGCCAATATTGTGGGGGGCTATATCTTTGGCCTGGGAATAGTTCTTGCCGGTGGTTGTGGTAGTGGTATCTGGTACAAAATGGGTGAGGGGCAGGTAAATGCTTTTGTGACGGTACTGGGATTTATGATTGGTATCTTTGCAACAAGCAAGGGTATTCTGGCACCCGTGAATAATCTATTATCGAAAGTCAGTGTCTGGATAACACCAGATGGCATCAGGGTACTCACAGAAGACAAGCTGAATGAATTGTGGGACCAGGGTGTTGACCTGACGGTGCCTACTCTTTATAATGTATTCGGTATCAACAAATGGATTGTAATAGCAGTACTGGCGGTCGCAGTTATTCCATTTTTAATTAAAGGTGGCGTCCAGAAGCCCCAGAAGGGCTATTCATGGCCACTTACTGGCTTACTAACCGGTCTGGTCATAATCGCTGCCTGGTGGGCATCTGAAATCTGGGGCGGTGGCGCAAGAGGAGTCTCCTACACAGGGCCTACCAGAGAGCTTTTCCAGTCTATCATGTTAGGTAAATCACCCACATGGTCAGCCATGCTCGTACTTGGCACACCAATTGGTGCACTCCTTAGCGCCATAGGGTTAAAAGAGTTCAAACTAAAGGCCCCTGGTGCAGAGGAACTACTAAGGGTATTTGTAGGTGGTCTTATAATGGGTTTTGGCGCTACAGTTGGAGGTGGTTGTAATGTTGGACATGGTCTAACAGGCTTTTCCACACTGGCCCTGTCAAGCGTTATTGCTACAATCTTTATAGTTCTTGGGAACTGGACTATGGTCTACTTCCTGTTTATTAAGCCCATGAAAGACCTTGACATTTAAGCATTTTCGAGGGACAGGCCCTGGTGCCTGTCCCCAATCTCCTTTCTACTCACCCCGACTCAGATCATCTAAAGTTACAATTTTAAGTTGACAAGAGGGTTTTCTTTACTCTATTTTATTATTATACTGGAGTCAGTTTTAGAGGGAGGTAACGAGGCGTAATAAAAAAATACACTTAATGAAAGGAGGTGATTAGTAAAGTTTAGCTGAAAGACTAACACATAGGGTTAAGGTTAGGGCTACAAAAAAAATAAAAAAACAAAAAATCCTGTTCCCAGAAGGTTTTTAAAACCTTAAAAAAACAAACCAACGGGGAGGAAGTATGAAGAAGAAACTATTAGTCCTTTCATTGTTAATGATGGTAGCCATCATCGGCTATGTCTTCTCCAGTACCTCAGTAGATGCCAAGAAAAAGGTAACCTTCAATGGAATTGCTTATATCGCCGGCCATGGCGGTCACTTCGCAATCATCGATCTAAGAACCATGAAACCACCAACAGACATCGAGAAAGACAGAGTTGTTATTACTGAAGCTGGATCAGAGATGGAAGGTGTTATTGCTGGTATGCAGTTTGAAGAAATCAAAAAGGGTGGTGGTACCCATGGTGGTGCCCTCATGGACAAAGAGAAGGTACTGGTAGTTGGTCTGTTAAATGGTGATGTTTACAAATATCACCTGGACAGCGGTAAAAAGGAAGGGCCATTTAAGGTTGGTAAAAAGTTCTGCGATGCAATCCTTGGCCCAGATGGTAATATTTATTTAGAGGATATGGCCGATGGTCATGTCTATGTGTGGGATCCAAAATCACTTAAAACCGTTGATAAGATGCCTGTTGGAAAGGCTATATGTGGTATTGCCTGGACTCATGACAATAAGAAGGCATACATGTCAGATATGCCAGCCGGTATAGTTTATGTTTATGACTGGACAACCAAGAAAAAGATCAAAGAGATTAAGGACCCGGAGATGACCTTTATCCATCAGATCCAGATGAGTCCTGATGGAAAAGAGCTCTGGGTAAGTGCTCCTAACGAGTTCGACCCAGGCCTAAAGCCAGGCACTCATAAGAGCCAGATCGTCATCATTGATACCAAGACCGATACCGTTAAGGATCATATTGTACTACCAGATTATATCAGGCCTCATGATTTTGAATTCACTCCTGATGGTAAATATGTTCTTGCTGCTGCCAGAACCTATGAAAACGACAGTCTCCTGGTAGTTATAGATGCCAGATCGCACGAGATTGTTGAAGAGGTTTCAGCCTGTTATAGCTGCCACAGTGCTTATGGTATAGAGGTTACAATTGACCAGGGCTCGCCTTTGCTTTGTGGAATCGAGGTCGATTGGACACCAGCCAAAAAGAAAAGAGTCATTAAAGGCTGCTAAAAGCAGGTAAGCACAGGGGAGGTGGCTCATATCACCTCCCCTTTCCGAAGTAAGACTTCCTCAAAAAAAAAACGACAAAGAGGTAAAATCACGATGAAAAAAACAGTAGGTATTTTTGGTCTTGCACTCAGAAACCTAAAGCGAAAATTTATAAGAACATTAATCTTATTGTTAGCAGTTACTGTGGTAAGTGGAGCCCTCTTTGGTGCAACCATCTTCACTTCTGGAATGAGGAATGCCCTGAAGATAGGCACTTATCGCCTCGGAGCAGATGTGCTTGTGGTACCGGAAGGACACGAGGTGCAGGCTAAAACAGCACTGCTTTCTGGAGAGCCCACCACCTTTTATATGTCTGCAGACATTCTTGATAAGGTAAAAACGGTCAAAGGTGTTAAGAAGGCATCACCTCAGCTTTTTATAAAACCCACATCCTTTACATGTTGCTATAATGTTGATGTCTTCTTAATCGCCTTTGACCCCGAGACTGATTTTACAATCAAACCCTGGCTCGAAAAACATCTTAACAGACCTTTAAAGTTCAATGAGGTAATCACCGGTAGAGACATACCTGTAATAGTTGGCGACACCATACCCTTTTTTGGAAGTGCCTTTGATGTAGCAGGCACATTAGAGCCTACCGGTATGAACTACTTTGATCGTGGTGTATTTATGACCCTTGAAGGAGCTTACAGAATGGCTGAAGCATCTGTAAAAAGGGCAATGATTCCACTGAAGCTCGATCGAAACAAGATATCTGCAGTCCTGGTGCAGGTAGAAGATGATATATCTCCTGAAAGGGTGGCCATAAGGATAGAGCATGATGTCCCTGGAGTAAAGGCAATAGCCTCAGATCAGGTTATAAGCACCGTCAGAAAACAGATGAAGGGCCTGCTGCATGGAATTATCACTATCAGTGTTATAGTCTGGCTCATAGCCCTGCTACTAATAGGCTTTGCCTTTTACATGATAGTTAATGAGCGTCAAAGGGAGATTGGTCTTTTGCGGGCTATGGGAGCCAAGAAACTTCATATATTCAGATTGATAATCTTCGAGGCCTCTCTCATATCAGTATTTGGAGGGATAATCGGCATTATCCTCTCTGGTGTGTTTTTAAGCGCCGTAAAGGATCTTATCAAGCATAATCTCAAACTCCCGTATCTTGTACCATCTACCTCTGTACTGATTTCTCTGGTTATAATGGCCATTGTCTTTGCTGAGCTGACTGGTCTGATCGCCTCTGTTTTACCAGCCCTGTCTGCTTCAAGAATGGAACCATATGAAGCGATAAGGAAAGGAGAATGAGAACCAGAAAATTTACAATCACCTATTTCATTCTGCTTTTACTCCTATTAGCCAGTTGCAAGAAAACAAAGCCTGCCCCTGAGTACAGGGTAGTCAAGGCAAAAGACGGTTATGTAACCATTGCTATCGATTCTCTTGAAGATCGTGTATCTCTGTTTACATACAAATACAAAGGACAGAATATTAACTTTATGATAATCAGATTTTCACCAGAAAGGATCGAGACATACCTGGATGCAGATTATCTCTGTTATAAAGACAAGCTGGGATTTAAAGCAGAGGCTGACAGATTAATATGTGTTCATCATGGTTTTTCCTTTGATCTCAATCATCCAGAATCCTGGCGTGGCAATCATGTACCCATACCTCTAAATTCTATCAGAGACGATGGTTTTATTAAAATTAAGGAAGAGCTTTTAAAAAAGGCTTACAGGTTCTTTAGATAAGGGGGATATTATGAAAAAGATTTTGTTTATAGTTTTGGCATTCTTGTTTTTAGTACCTGCCTGTGGGAAGAAACAGGATGGAGAAAAAGAGGCCTCCAGAGAGCTCCCATCGGCTGTAAATCCTTACAATACCACATCGGTTTTCGTTCAGGTTAAAAAAAAGCTGGAAAATGACCCGAACAATCCCAAACTCTGGTACCATCTCGCAGACCTTTACGATAGGGCATCCCTTTATGAGCAGGAAATAGAGGCCCTGAAAAAGGCAGTCCAGCTGAAGCCTGATATGGGTTATGCGTATTTTCGTATGGGCACAGCCTATAATAGACTGCAAAAGTATAAGGAGGCTATTGAGGCCTTTAAAAAATGTATTGAGATAATGCCAACCTTTCCAGTTGCATATAATAATATGGCCTATGCATACGGAAAACTTGGTATGCTAAAAGAAAAGATCACGGCCCTTGAAAAGGCAGTTCAGCTGAGACCCACTTACTCTACTGCAAGACTCAACCTTGGTCTGGCCTATTTAGAAGCCGGCCAGATCGATAAGGCAAAAAAACAGTATGAAGAACTCACCCAGATACATGAACAGTTTGCTCGTGAACTACTAAAAAGGATAAATGAAAAAGGAGGCATCTCATAAAAATGATTGAGGTCAGAAACCTTACCAAAAAATATAGAGTTGGTGGTGATGAAATAGTGGCAGTAGATGATGTTTCCCTTTCCATTAAAAAAGGAGAGTTCGTTTCTATCCTCGGCCATTCAGGAAGTGGTAAAACCACCCTTCTTAGCCTTATAGGCGGATTGACAAGACCTGATACCGGCACCATAGTTATTGACAATACCCATATCTGGTTGTTGTCTGATGATGAATTATCAGAGTTTCGGAATAAAAAATTAAATTTTATATACCAGTTTTCCAGCCTTATTTCCACACTAAATGTGCTTGAAAATGTACTTCTACCCACAACCTTTTCCAAAGAAAGTGACAAAAACCGGATTGAATATGCAATCGAGCTTCTTGACATGATGGGAATAAAGGATAAAATATATTCTTATCCGTCCCAGCTCAGTGGTGGACAACAAAGACGGGCGGCCATTGCAAGGGCATTCATTAATAACCCTGAGATTATTCTTGCTGACGAGCCTACAGGAGATCTGGACGAGGAGACAGAGACTGAGGTGATGGAGCTTTTCAAAAAAATGAACAAGGATAAGGGGATAACCTTTGTAATGGTTACCCACAGTACTGAGCTTGCACGCCAGTGCGAGCGTGTTTTCAGGATGACGAAAGGTAAACTGATACAAGAATAATGAAAATGGTAAAACTGACATTCAGGTTGTTTATACTTTTAGTCCTTATAATCCAGGTTGTGCTACCATTTTACATAGTTGTGCCTTCTGTTAACGGTTTAAACGAAATTTCAAAGCCAGACTCACCAGTTCTAACATTGGATGTCTGTTCAGTAAAGGGTAAACTTATTGGGTTTCTGTCACTAATGCTTCCAGCAGGTATATTTATATTGGTAACTGTTTTATTGATTCTTTATCATTTATTCCTTGAAAAGCCCTTTTTACTTCCCTGTGCCAATCCGGAGATCTTTCATCCACCCACCTTTTAGTGGTCAGATCAGCTCTGCCTGCAGTAAGGTGAAATGCTATTTAAGCATATAATTTTCAGGAAAACTCTATATTAAAAGGAGGTACACTGTTATGTATAGACTTTTTAAAACTATTATTGTAGCGTTGTTTGTCATAAGTTTCATTGCAACATCTGCCTTTGCATCCGGTTTCATAGCACCCACCATGAAGGACAAGTGTGCTGTTTGCGGCATGAAGGTTTCCATGTATCCAAAGTGGATTGCTGAGATAGTATTTAACGATGGCACCTATGCGGCCTTTGATGGTCCAAAGGATATGTTCAGATTCTACTTCAATATGTCCATGTATTCAAAGAAGACAAAGGCTGATATCAAAGAAATATATGTAACCGATTACTACACCACCAAACCTGTAAAGGCAACTGATGAGGATGTCTATTTTATAATTGGTAGTGATGTGTACGGGCCTATGGGCATAGAGCTTGTACCTGTTAAAGGAAAATCTGCAGCTGAAACATTCATGAAGGACCACAAAGGCAAAAGAATGCTCAAATTCAACGAGGTAACCCCACAGGATATTCCAAAAGGCATGATGAAGATGAAGATGAAAATGAAAAAGAAAATGAAGGGATGCTAAGTTACTCTGGAGCCCTTACTGCAGGCAGATGAAGAAATATATAGTTTTTATAGGTATTGTGGTTATTGAGATTGTAATATTTCTGGGGCTACTTTTATATGGAATAGATAAAGTCTCAGAAAAAAAGGCGGAGCTTAATACACTAAGGCAACTTGCTCATGAGCTCCGCCTAACAGATTTTTCCATATGGACAGAGGCGCGGTATACCCGACACCCCTCTCAGGCAGACTGGTTTTCAGCTTTTCAGGATTACCCCTCATCGGTCGAGCATTTTCCGGCCGGTTCAATTATCCCCCCACCTGAGCTGATATTAAAGGAAGGTGGTTCATGAAAAAGCATCTGAAGATACTGGAATTCGCCCTGTCCTCGCTACTTAGACGAAAGTATAAAAACCTCTCCATTGTACTTGTCTTTTCAATGGTTACCTTTGTGATTGCGTCCATACTGTTTCTTACCCATTCCTTTAAGAAAGAGGCCCTTTCGGTACTTGAAGGTGCACCCCAGTTGATTGTACAGAGGCTAATTGCAGGCAGACATGCTCTTATCCCGGTAAGTTACATAGACGAAATCAAAAAGATGCCCGGTGTGGGAAAGGTAAGCCCTCGCTACTGGGGCTACTATTACGATCAACTTACAGGTGCAAATTATACCATCATCGGGTTAGATAGAGCTTGGTCAGTAAATGGAAGAGTTATGGAGGGCACAGCCCTTGCACCAGAAGACATCGGCTACTGTAACATAGGCTTCGGCGTATCAGACAGACGTTTTCTACAGGTAGGAGATGATCTATTCCTACAGGATACAAAGGGGGGGCTTTACCACTTCAAGGTTAAGGGCATATTTAATATGAAGTCCCAGCTACTTACTAACGACCTTGTGCTTATTACAAAGAAAGACTTTATAAATCTTTTTCAATTTCCTCCCTCCATGGCAACCGATCTGGTGGTGGAGGTATATAATCCTTCCGAGGTAACCAATATTGCTAAAAAAATTAAGGAAAGACTTCCTGACACAAGACCGATAACCCATGATGAGATCCTGAGAACCTACAACTCCCTTTTTAACTGGCGTAGTGGCCTGATGCTCACCATGTTTGCAGGGGCAGTGCTTGCCTTTGTCATACTTGCCTGGGACAAGGCCACAGGCCTTAGTGCAGAGGAAAGACAGGAGATAGGCATTCTCAAGGCAATAGGCTGGGAGACATCAGATGTGCTGGCCCTTAAATTCTGGGAAGGGGCATCCCTTTCTATAATCTCATATTTAACCGGTATAATTGCAGCCTATTTTCATGTCTTTTTCTTTGGTGCAAGTATTTTCGCACCAGCACTGAAAGGCTGGTCTGTCCTTTTTCCTGATTTCAGGCTGGTACCCGATATTGATATATATCAATGCTTTGTGCTCTTCATGGTTACCGTGCTTCCCTATACAGTAGCTACCATTGTCCCATCATGGAAGGCGGCTGTAACTGATCCAGACAGTGTTATGAGGGGGTAGGAGGTGGATTTTTGATTTCAGATTTCAGATTTAGGATTTAGGGGTTTTAGATGGAGCCATTGATTAGGGTTGAAGGGGTTAGTAAGTGTTTCAACCGTGGCAGGCCTAATGAGATATGGCCTGTCAGGGAGGTATCATTAGAGATCTATCCAAATGAGGTGGTGGTACTGAAGGGGCCAAGCGGTTCTGGTAAAACCACCCTTTTAGGGCTCATTGGCTGTATGAGTCGGCCCACCGCTGGCAAAATATTAGTAAAGGGGATGGATGTTGCCAAGCTACCCGAGCGTTTTCTTACCGAGATCAGAAGAAAGACCTTTGGCTTTATATTCCAGCAGTTCAACCTCATCAAGGGGATTACAGTAAAGGAAAATATAATGCTTCCCCTTTATCCAACACCTCTTGGATTCAAAGAGATATCACAGACGGTAAATACCCTGATGAAAACCCTGTCCCTTGAGCACAGGGCAGATTTCAGGGTAGAAATTCTTTCCGGAGGCGAACAACAAAGGGTTGCCATTGCAAGGGCACTGGTAAACAACCCGGATATCCTGATGGCTGATGAACCCACCGCTCATCTTGACAGTAAACTATCAAAGGACCTCCTTGAGATCCTTAATACTCTCAAGTCAAAGGGTAAAACCATAGTAATTGCCACACATGACCCACTTGTTTTTGAAAGTAATATTGTAGACAGGGTCTACGAGGTAAGAGACGGCAGTATAAGGGCCTCGTCATGATACTTCATCCAGGCATACTTGCACTTGAACTCGGCTCAGCCCTGCTAATACTGATGCTTTTATACAGTGCCGGGCTTTCGATAAAGATCCTCAGGCACTGGGACATTAATAGCTCCTCCGAACTCCAGTTAAACCTTGAAAGGAAGACCTATCTTACATCAACCATAATTAACTATCTGCTTGGTTATCAGATTGTCTCTGCCATACTCTTCATCTACACTGTGGATGGTCTGCATACAGAGTTTGTTGGTGCCATGTGTGCCACCGGAACCCTGAATGCAAACCCGATTGGCTGGTATGTGCTCTACCTGAAGATTCTGAACATATTTATTGCCAGCATCTGGATAGGGATTAATGTACTGGATCAACGCTCAAGATACTATCCACTTACCAGGCTCAAGTCAGCAGGGGTCCTTATTATGCTGCCTGTATTTGTGCTAGATGGCTATCTGCAAACCAGATATTTTCTTGGTCTCGACCCAGCAGTAATCACATCCTGCTGTGGGGCCCTTTTTAGCTCCCAGGGAAGCGGGCTTGCAAGCACTCTAAGTGGTATGCCTATAAGGTTGTCACAGCTATTCTTTCTGCTTGCCACAGTCTTTATGTTCATAACAGGCCTTTTGAGCCTGAAAGGCAGGCGAGGCCTGTTTAAATACCTCTATGGAATTTCTGGACCGGTGTTCTTTCTGGTATCCATTTCAGCCATTATCTCCTTTGTCTCATTGTACTTTTATGAACTACCAACCCATCACTGCCCCTTTGATATACTTCAGGCAGACTATCACTGGATAGGTTATCCACTGTATATTACCCTTTTTCTATCGGCAGTAATGGCCATGCTGACAGGCATTTACGAGGCCCTTAAATCAAGGATTGATGAGCAGAGCATTGTTCAGGGCCTTCAGAGAAAACTTATCGTTACAGGCCTTATAGCAGAATGTATCTTTATAGCCATTTGTCTGTGGCCCATACTTTTTTCAAGCTTTACCCTTAAAGGCTACTATCTATAAGGGCCTTTCTCTTTTCGAGTATCTCATTCAGGAGTCTTACAAGCCTTCTGTAATGTCGGCCTGATGCCTCTGGCATGTACTCTAATAATGCCTCACAGAAATACCAGGTACAACGAAAGGGCCTCTTCCATCTTGGTCTGACACAGCCTGTAGGAGACAGAAACTGACATGGGCCATCAGGGTCAAGGCTTTCATCATTGACTGGCTCCACAGAAAGGGCCCTTAAAAATACCTTATCTTCTTCATCATACAGGGAGTGTTTATGTTTGCAACATACACTACGACAGGTGGGACAAACCTCAGAGGTAAAGGACTCGATTATTGGACTAAGCTCTTCTATAAGCTCCTTAATCTCAAGGGCAAGGGTTTTCCTTCTTTCATCCATCAATGGTTTCTTCAGAAGATATCGGTCTCTGCATGGGCATGGGTGTATTTGATAACATCCACATCAGACAGCAATACAATACCCTCTTTAACCATATCATCAAGCACAGGGAGTATCTCCTTGATCTTCTCCTCTTTATCCACCACAGTGATCTGTACTGGCAACTCACCACCCCTGGTCAGGAACTTCATCTTCCTGAACCTCCTGTGCGGTCCGTATCCGGCTATTGCCTTATAAACCGTAGCACCTGCAACATCCATCAGAATAAACCTCTTGACAAGTGCCTCATACAAAGGCTCACCCTCCCATTTGTGATCCTCTCTTACAATTACCCTCAACATCTTTGCCTTACCCTCAAGCTTCATAGTCTCCTCCCTGTCTGCAGGCTCGGCCTCTCCCCTGCAGCATTTAATTACCTCGGTATCTGTTACCTCGATAAGCCCTTTTTCAACTACCTGATATACATCCGGAAGTACCTTCTTTATCATCTCTTCTGAGTCTACCACCTCAAGCTTTATCGGCATCGAGCTTGATAAGGTTAGTTTCTTTGCCGTATGTAAAACCCCATCACTACCATAGCCAGCCACACCCCTGAATACACTCACCCCGGCTATCTTTTTCTTGTAAAAGATATTAATCAGAACCTCATAAACAGGTTTGTGTCCATACCTGTCTGCCTCATCCACATAAATGGTAAGCTTTTTAGCCTTTCCTTTTTTAACCAAACCTATCTGCCCCTTTCGTTCCTATATTGTTTTTGCCAGTACTTCCCCTGCCTTCAGGGCAGCAAAGCCAATTATCAGACTGCCTACCACATTAAGCATGGCAAGCAACCACTGACCATCCATTAACAATGCCCCAGTTTCATATTCAAAGGTAGAGAAGGTTGTAAAGGCACCTATGAAGCCTACACCCACAAAGAGCCTGATCTGAGGCGATGCCATTATCCTTTCACTAAAAAGGGTCATTACAAAGCCAATCATAAAGCAACCGAGAATATTGGCTACAAAGGTTCCAAGCGGAAAAACCCGTCCCCAGCGCTGACCTACCCAGGAACTAACTAGGAATCGTGATATGGCTCCAAGAAAACCACCAAAGCCTACAAAGAGTGCATTAAGTATCACCACTGCTCTCCTGTATAGTTACTCAAGACCAATATTAACTTAACATACGACCATTTTTCAAATAATTTGAAAAACTTATGGCCTATTTATTAGACTATCTATGTTATGAAGAAAGAGATTTTAACCCTGTCATTAATTCTTATGATGATTTTCGGTTCATTTTCTCTGGCAATGGGCCTTTGTGTAATCTCGGAAGAGGCCAACTTACGGAGTGGGCCTGGCACAAATTACGACAAGAACTGGCAGGTCTTCAAATATATGCCCCTTAAAAAAATCAAGAAAAAAGGAAAATGGTACAAGGTAAAGGATGTGGATGGAGATGTACACTGGATATATGGAAAGCTTGTAACCGACAAAATAAAGTGCGCCGTTGTAAAGGTTGACAAGGCCAATGTACGAAAAGGCCCTGGTACAAATTATCCCAAAACCGACTTCAGTCCTGCCATAAAATACGACTCCTTCAAGGTTTTAAAAAAGAAAGGTCCCTGGTATAAACTTGTTGATGAATTTGGCCAGGTCGGCTGGATCCATAAAAAACTTCTCTGGGTTCAGTGAAAAATCAACATATAAAGGGACTTACCAACCAGGTATATTGAAAAAAATATTAATAACACCCCAGAGGTTACAGTTATCCTCATTAAGGCCCTTGCAGAAATAAACCTCTTTAGCCAGTACAGGGTGACTGATAAAATGGCAGGATAGGTAAACATGCCGGCTCCTCCAAAGAACAGATAACTCACCCCTCTTATACCATTAAAGTTTTCAACCACCCCAAGCTCCACCAGTACCCGCTCACCAAGAAGCCACCAAAGTATCATCATCGGGTTGGAGACCGCAAGAAAAAATCCGGTTAGAAAGGAAATCCCCTTGTGTCTGTATCTTTTTGGTATGCTTTTTAGATTCAATTGATCGAAGCCATGCTTGATCAGAGAATAGCCCAGCCACACAAGCAACACACCTCCAAAGAGCCAGAAATAAGGCATTATATGCTTGCTCTTCAGGATTGGCAGCAGTCCAAAAATGGCTATACTTCCATAAAGAAGGTCTGCCGTGAGGGCACCTGCCGAAACACTGAGGGCCGATTTCAGATGTCCGTGAAGGCTCCTTGTTGCCACCTCAACCTGTACGGCACCAACAGGTATGGCACTTAAAAATCCCATTAAAAAGGTAAGAAAAACAAATACCAGATTCTTAAGCACCTTAGATTATATCACTTTTTTGCAAAAACCATCTGAAAAGCTTAATTTCATATACAGGGTGTATATAAAATGTATACCCCCATTAAAACAACTTAAATGGGCGTAAAACAGGCCTGCCGGGAATATTATCATCCTTGAGATGTATAAGCATTTTATACACCTCGGGGATTTGTAGAATTCTAAAGACCATTTTTTATTTTATATTCAATAAGTTAGCTAACCAGCCCCTTTCTGGCATTTAGCTTGCTTTAATCCTTGTCGAAAGGAGGTGGCTATGGAAAAGGGTAGAATTATCGTTCTTGATGACGACCCTGTTGTAACCCTTAGTTGTAAAAGGATACTGGGTGCAGAGGGTTACAACATCATTACAGTCAGCAGGGGAGAGGATGCCCTGAAGAAGATCGAGAAAGAGGAGTACGATCTACTGATTACAGACATTCGTCTTCCTGATACTTCTGGTATTGAGGTTCTACGACAAACCCGTGAGATCCAACCAAACACCGATGTGGTGGTTATCACAGGTTACCCCACCCTGGAGGATGCCAAGGAATCGATTAAGCTTGGAGCCTTCGAGTACATTGAAAAGCCCTTCACCCCCGAGTTCATGATCAATGTAGCAAAAAAGGTCTTTGACCGCCGTGGCTGGATACTCAGACAGGCATATATTAACGAGTTCCGCGACTACATTGTTCCTCTGAGGGACAAGGAAAACCCTGTAATCTTTTACAAAGAAGGGGTATGGGCAAGACCCACAAAAGAGGGACTCTGGGAGATAGGCTATGATCTCAGGTACGAAATGGCAGCTGGTGAGATGCTGTATGTGGACTATCTGAATGTACAAAAGGTTAAGGCAGGCGAGCCCTTTGCCAGACTGCTTGCTGGCTCTGGAAAGATTATAGACCTGCCTGCCCCAATGACTGCTGAGATTAGAGAGATAAACACCAGGGCAAATGACATAATCTGTTCCCTGTTTAAAGAGCATCTTACAGAGGGCTGGCTAATCTGGCTTGCAAGGGTGATACCCCTTGAGATCTAAAAATACAACAATACAACTAAACATTGGAGGTCCCTATGGAAGGAAATATCCTGATTGTAGATGATGAAGAGGTTGTCATAAAAAGCTGTCAGAGGATTCTTGAGCCAGAGGGTTACAAAGTAAAGGGAACCACCTCGGCTCGAGAGGCAATGGACATAATAAAAAACGGAGGTACCGATATAGTTATAACCGATTTAAAGATGCCCGATGTGGACGGTCTGGAGCTGATTCACTGGATAAAGGAAAACTCTCCACAAACGGGTGTTGTGGTGATTACAGGTTACCCCTCACAGGAGAGCATCAAGGATGCCCTGGAACACGGGATTATAGACTATCTGCCAAAGCCTTTCTCTCCTGAACTTCTGATAGATGTTACCGAGAAGGCCATAAATACGGTTAAGGCAAAGGTGACTGAGGAAAAACCCTATGAAGAAAGGGATGTGGAGGAAAAAATAGACAGGATAATGGAGATTATCAATAATAACAAACACAAACCCGGCGCCCTCATCCCCATACTCGAGCAGGTTCAGGAGGTGCTGGGTTATCTGCCTGCTACTGTTCAACGTATTATAGCAAGAGAACTGAACATCCCTGTTAGTGAGGTTCATGGTGTGGTCTCATTCTACTCCTTCTTTACCATGAAACCCAAGGGCAAACACAACATCAGGGTATGTATGGGGACGGCCTGCTATGTTAAACGTGGAAAGGAGATACTGGAAAAACTCAAGGAGCATCTTGGGATAGATGAAGGTGGTATTACTGAAGACAGGAAGTTCTCCCTGGAGACGGTAAGATGTCTTGGTGCATGTGGTCTGGCCCCGGTAGTGATGGTTAACAACAATGTCCATGCTGGTGTGGACCCGGTAAAGATTGACGAAGTTCTTAAACAGTATGAATGAAGGAGGATAAAAATATGCCAAGGCTTACAGTTGAAGACCTTAAGAGGATAAAAGAGGAATACCTCAGAAAGCATGATGTATCCAGATACAGGGCAAAGGTCACAGTACATATGGGCACCTGTGGTGAGGCTGCCGGTGCCTGTAAGATCCTGGATATTATAAAAGAGGAGCTTTCAGGCTCAGAGGGAACCGACATACTTATCACCACATCAGGCTGTGCCGGCCTCTGTAGCCGTGAACCAATGATTACAGTGGAGATCCCCGGCAGATACCCTGTTAAATACTGCGACCTGGATGAGAAAAAGACCCGCCAGATAATCAAGGAACATGTCCTTGGCGGAGAGGCTGTTACAAAGCTTGCCTTTGCCCAGGGATGGGAAAACCAGGACATACAAAGGCCTGAAGCAAAACCCTATGAAGGCATCCCCCTTACCGATGAGTTACCTATCTTCAAGCATCAGGTTTTAAGGGCCTTGCGGAACAAGGGAATAACCGACCCTGAAAGCCTTGAGGCCTATATTGCAAGGGATGGATACATGGCAGCAGCCAAGGCGCTTCTTGAGATGACACCAGAGGATATTATCAAGGAAGTAAAGAACTCCGGTATCAGAGGCCGTGGTGGTGCCGGCTTTCCAACCGGCCTTAAATGGGAACTCTGCTACAGGGCAAAGGGAGATCTGAAATACATCCTCTGCAATGGCGACGAAGGCGACCCTGGTGCCTACATGGACCGTAGCATAATGGAGGGCGATCCCCATGTGGTGCTTGAAGGCATGATTATCGGGGCCAGGGCAATCGGGGCATCAAAGGGATATATCTATGTAAGGGCTGAGTACCCCCTTGCTGTCAGAAGGCTACAGATGGCAATTGATCAGGCCAGGGAGCATGGATTGTTAGGTGAGGATATCCTTGGTTCTGGCTTCAGTCTGGATATAGAGATATACCAGGGCGCTGGTGCCTTTGTATGTGGTGAGGAGACAGCCCTGATGCGTAGCCTTGAGGGGAAACGGGGTATGCCCATACCAAGGCCACCCTTTCCCGTAAACAAGGGGCTCTGGGGCAAACCCACGGTCTTAAACAATGTGGAGACCTATGCAAATATTCCCCCGATAATCCTCAACGGAGGCGACTGGTTCCGCAGTCTTGGTACCGAACAATCCACCGGCACAAAGGTCTTTGCCCTGACCGGCGCGATCAACAATATCGGGCTTATCGAGGTTCCCATGGGTATTCCACTTAAAACGGTAATCTACGAAATAGGTGGTGGTATCAAGAAGGGCAGAAAGTTCAAGGCCGTTCAGCTGGGTGGTCCCTCTGGTGGCTGTGTACCCGAGCATCTACTTGATACCCCGGTTACCTATGAAGATATAGTCAAAACCGGGGCCATTGTTGGCTCTGGCGGCATGGTAGTAATGGATGATTCTAACTGTATGGTTAATGTGGCAAGGTTCTTCCTGGAATTCACTGCTGATGAGTCCTGCGGGAAATGCCCACCCTGCAGAATTGGCACCCGTGTAATGCTTGACAAACTGATAGACATTACCGAGGGTAGAGGCCAGGATGGCGATATAGAACTCCTTGAAGACCTTGCGCGCGACATAATTAAGACATCCCTCTGTGGTCTTGGCCAGACCGCACCCAATCCCATTCTTACAACAATCCGTTACTTCCGTGATGAATACGAGGCCCATATAAACCAGAAGTGGTGTAAGGCAGGTGTCTGTCGTGAACTTTCAACCTTTTATATAGACAAGGATGCCTGTACCGGCTGTACTGTATGTGCCAGAAATTGTCCGGTTCAGGCCATCTCAGGTGAAAAGAAAAAGCCCCACGAGATAGATCAGGCCCTCTGTATCAAGTGCCGTACCTGCTATGAGAAATGCAAATTCGGTGCAGTAAAGGTTGGTCCAAGGGACATGTTTAAACAGACCGTGGAGCATTGAAATGAGGACTAAACGAAATAAACAGACACAGGAGGTCAAGGTATGAGCATGATAGAACTAACAATTGATGGCAAAAAGATAGAGGCTGAAAAGGGGATGACCATACTGGAGGTTGCCAAGGCAAACAACATCTATATCCCCCATCTGTGCTGGGACCGCAGGTTAAAACCCTATGGCGGTTGCAGGCTATGCCTTGTGGAGGTTGAAGGGCAACGAAAGCTTATGGCTGCCTGCTCTACTCCGGCAGACAACGGTATGGTTGTCCATACCGATACCCCCACATTAAGGAAGGCAAGAAAGACGGTGCTTGAGTTACTGCTTGTTCATCATCCCCTTGACTGCCCCATCTGCGACAAGGCTGGCGAGTGTAGCCTCCAGGATCTGGCCTACAGTTATGGACCATCCCAGGGCAGATTCTATGCTGAGCGAAAACACGATCCAGAGGCAACAAGTGCTCTCATAGAGCGTAATCCAAACAGGTGTATCCTCTGTGGTAGATGTGTGCGGGTCTGCTGGGAACACCAGGGAGTTGGGGCTATTAATTTCATAGGCAGAGGTTTTAAAACCAAGATAAGCCCTGCCTTTGAAGAGACCCTCGACTGTGAGTTCTGTGGCCAGTGCATAGATGCCTGCCCTGTGGGTGCACTGGGGGCAAAGCCCTATAAGTACAGGGCAAGGGCCTGGTTCCTTGAAAGTCACGACAGTATATGCCCATACTGTTCGGTTGGTTGCACTCTGACCCTTGACCTGAGAGAGGGTCGTATCCTCAGGGTACGGGGTGTTGATGGCAAGGGTGTCAATCAGGGAGACCTCTGTGGAAAGGGACGTTTTGGGTTCGACTTTATATACGGTGAGGGCAGACTTAAAACTCCCCTTATCCGAAAGGAAGGGCAACTGGTTGAAAGCACCTGGGAGGAGACCCTGTATTATGTGGCTAACCGGTTAAAGGATATCATAGAGCGTTACGGCCCTGAGGCAATAGGGGCCATTGGTTCAGCAAGGGCCACCCTTGAAGACAACTATATGCTCCAGAAGTTTATGCGCGAGGTTATAGGCACAGACAACCTTGATACCTCAGCAAGGCTTGGTTATGCCTGGGTGCTTAAGGCCTTTGAAGAGACCTACGGGATTAAACAAAACCCTGTAAAACTGGATTCACCGATCGGCAAGGAGGTTGTGCTCGTTCTTGAGTCAGACCTTACATCTACACATCCCATCTTTGGACTGAAGTTTCTTGAGGCAAAAAACGAGGGCACCTATCTAATGGTTGCAGATCCCCGCAAAACTAAGCTGGCACGACGCTCATCCAGTTGGCTCAGAATAAAGCCAGCCTCTGGAACAGCCTTTCTGCTTGGGCTCATAAACTACGCAATAAAAGAAGGGGCTCATCTGAAGGAAGAAAAAGAGATAGAGGGCATCGAGAAATTGATAGAGTCGGTAAAGCCCTACACCCCTGAAAAGACAGCCCAGCTAACAGGACTTGAGGTTGAACAGTTTGAAGAGGCTGCAAAGAGGTTTGTCAATGCTGAAAGCAGACTGCTTGCCCTTACAGTTGGTGCTGCCGAAAACCAGAAGGGATACGAGACAGTACTTGCTGCCGCCAATCTACTTATGCTTCTTGGTGAGGGCCCTGATGCCCTGCAGGTTCCCTCTGATTATTCAAATACCCTGGGGGCATGGTTTACCGGCGTAAGGCCCCTTAAAGATGGTAAAGACCTCTACGAGATGCTCTACAGGCCTGATGCCTTAAAGGCCCTCTTTATAATGGGTGAAGACCCGGTGGTTACAATGCCTGAGGCCGATACCATAAAGAATAACCTCCAGTCGCTTGAGCTGCTGATTGTGCAGGATATCAGGCTTTCCGAGACCGCAAAACTGGCCGATGTGGTGTTGCCGGCAGCTGCCTGGGCAGAAAAGGAAGGCACCTTTATAAACTCCCAGGGCCTTCCACAGCCCTTTCCAAAGGTTGTTGCCGCAGCAGGCGATTCGGTACCTGACTGGCAGATCCTGAGAAACCTCGCACGTGTGATGGAACACGACCTCGGCAACATTGAATTAGGAACACTCCGGGAAGAGATCTCCAGTATCTCTACAGACAGGGGGCAGCAACGCTGGCGATTCACCCCTGTGCCACAATTACCTGAGGGGCAAACAAATAAGGAGTATCCGATCCTGATGGTAACAGGTAATGTGATGCAGCACTCAGGGGCACTGTCGGTTATGTCGAAGAGCCTGAGCCATGTCTTATCGGATGCCTTTGTTCAGATAAGCCCGGAGGATGGCAATAAATACAATATCAAGGATGGAGAGTTCATAAGGATAATCTCCCCGCTCTCAGAGGTCTATATAAAGGCAAGGATATCTGATGAGATACCAGAGGGTATGCTCTTTGTTCCGGTACATTTTGCCCATGCAAGGGTTAATTCCCTTGTTGCCCATTCAAGCAATGGCAGTGCCCATCCAACTCCGGTAAAAATTGAGGCAGCTTAACTGTTTCTGATATACAACAAATAACTCAAGGGACAGGACCAACACCTGTCCCTTTTTATTTATCAACACATTTTACAAAGTTAAAGAATATATTAATTATGCAATTGGCTAAATTTTCAATTATTATGTTCTCTTAAATTTTCTCTTGACAAAAAATATTAATTATGATATAAAATAAACATAGCGCCTCGTTACCTCCCCTAATATATTGCTGCTGCTCCCTGCTTTGGGCAGCAGCTTTTTTTTGGCCCTTTTATGATATAATTCATTTAGATTGCCATGGACAATTGTAAAAACTGTGGATTTCCGGTCTCAGAATGTATCTGTCTCGACTGCTGTAGTCACGACTGTTTATTAGACCATGGCCTACAATACTGTCCTGTATGTTTACCCATAGAGACCGGTATAAAGGCTATACAAAAGAATGAAAAAGATCCCGATTGATAAGGCAAAACCAGGGATGGTACTTGCTGAAGATGTGGTAAGCCAGACAGGGGTTGTTTTGTTTCCAAAGGGTATTGAATTGAGTGAAAAGAACATTCAGGGACTCAGTTCATTAGGTATAGATGTAATTGGAATCGAAGGAAAAAGTACTCCAAGAATGACAAAAAGAAAATATCTTGAGATCATAGAACAGGCCTTTAAGAGGGTTAATCCCGACCCGTTCAATAATAAAATAAAAGAGATTTTAATAAAACATGTAGACTCTCTATATGAAGAGGCCTGAAATAAAAAAAATAAAACACAGGATCGAAAGTCTAAGTTCTCTGCCGACCATTCCACCGGTGGTAACGAAGATACTGAGTCTTATCGACTCGGAAGACACCTCATTAAAAAAAATAGGAGAGTTTATCAGTCAGGATCAGTCTATCTCTGCCAGGGTGTTAAAAATCGTCAACTCACCTATATATGGCTTTCCGGGCCGAATCTCCTCGGTGCACCAGGCCCTAATGCTTATAGGGCTAAGTGCCGTGAAGGGAATGCTTCTTGGTATCTCAATATTTGATATGATGCAGCAAAGCATGGTTGGGTTATGGGAGCACTCTATTGGTACTGCAATAGCCTCCAGGGTGATTTCTATTAAGGCAGACATAAAAAACCCGGAAGATGTCTCAATTGCCGGACTTATTCATGACATTGGCAAGGTCGCCCTGAGCATGTGCTATCCCAACCAGTACAAAGAGGCCCTTAAAAGGGCTTCAGAAAAGGGACTTTATATTATTGAAGCCGAATCAGAGGTTTTTGGTATCACCCATGCACAGGCAGGTAGATGGCTGACCGAGAAGTGGAACTTTCCTAAAGAGCTTATAGATGCGGTGTCCTATCATCATACGCCATCAAGCTCTGGCCAGTACCGTAGAACCACCTCAATAGTAATGCTTGCTGAAAATATTATAAAGATGATGGGCTTTGGTTTCAGTGGCGACCCTTATGTACACAACATGGATGAGTCCATCCTGAAGGAAATAGGCATTGTGGAGGATGATCTTTCTGAAATCTTTGCTGAGATAGAAGACTCAATAGCTGATAAGGAGGCCCTTATTCTCTAAAGTGACTGAGCTCATCACCATTATATCAGATGATTATAGTTTAAATAAAACCCTTTCAGCCTATCTTGAAGGATTTAATACCCTTTTTATAACCCAGCGCGCCAGCATTATCGAGAGCATCTACAATACCCCTCCCACGGTTGTGATATTTAATGGTGGAATGAGATATAAGGACTTCATATCCACTATCAGGGAAGACCATATATTCAGTCATCTACCAATCATTGTGCTCTTAGATGACAAGGAGTTTATAAAAAACTGGAAAGACCTCCCAGTAGATGACTTTATAACCAAGCCTCTACAAAGGGAAGAGTTTATAATGAGACTTTACCTCTCAATAGAGCGATCAAGAAGAATAGTTGAAACCAATCCACTGACCATGTTACCAGGCAATACCCCTATAATAAAAGAAGTCCAGGCCCGACTGGACAGGAACGAGGAGTTTGCCCTTGCCTATGCCGACCTCGACAACTTCAAGCCCTTCAACGACAAATACGGATTCTCGCGGGGCGACGAGGTCATCAAAATGACAGGCAGGCTTATTACCAACACCGTTAAACTCCATGACCCCCACAACTGTTTTGTCGGCCACATAGGTGGTGACGATTTTGTATTTATAACCTCCATAGAAAAGGCAGAACCAGCCTCCAGGGAAATTGTTAAAAACTTTGATGAGATAATCCCCTCCTTCTATGATCCCGAGGATCGTGAACAGGGTTATATCATTTCCCACTCAAGAGATGGCACTGTAAAGAAGTTTCCTCTTCTTTCAATCTCAATAGGAATTACCCTCAATAAAGGCTGGTTCAAACACTATGGCGAAATTAGCTCGGCAGCTACTGAGGTAAAGGCCTATGCAAAAACCCTGGAGGGAAGCACCTACTTTATTGACCGCAGAAGCTACGAAAGGAAGGACTAATTCCTCCTTCTCTGCCTTAAAACCTCATAAAGTAAGACCCCTGTGGCTACCGATACATTCAAAGAGCCAACCCTGCCATACATGGGAATGCTGACCAGAACATCACACTTTTTCTTTACCGTTTCTCTCAGGCCCTTACCTTCAGAGCCAACCACAATTGCCACAGGACCCTGGTAATCTACATCCCAGTAAACTGTCTTGGCTCCTGCATCAGCACCTATAATAGTAATTGACTCTTCCTTAAAAAACCCTATTGCATGTTTAATATTAGAGACCTGAACAATCGGTAGATACTCTATAGCACCAGCAGAGGCCTTTGCAACCGTGGGGCCTGTAGCGGTTCTTCTTTTCTGCAATACCACCGCATGCACACCTGCAACCTCTGAGGTCCTTATTATTGCACCAAGATTATGAGGATCCTCAACTTCATCAACCAGGACATAAAAGGCAGGGGTATCTCTTTTAGCACTTATCTCCGGGAGCTCCTCAAGCTCATAAAACCGCCTTTCAGCAACCCTTGCAGCCACTCCCTGATGGGCCTTTGGAAAGACCTTGAAGAAGGATTTATCTACAAGATTAACCTTAATGGCCCTCTTTTCACATAATGAGACTATAGAGGCCCGTTTCGATTCACTGAGCTGATGATAGACATAAACGGCATAGATAGGGCGTCCTGAACGAAGTGCCTCCTTTACCGGATTTATACCATAAATCCACTCCTCAGCCATATCAACACAAATCTAAAATCTCAAATCATAAATCTGAAATCTAAAATCTAAAATCTAAAATCTAAAATCATACCTTCACCCTCCATACCGTGCCCTGGAGGGTATCCTCAAGCACAATACCATGCTTTAGGAGCTCGTCCCTAATACTGTCTGCCTTCTGCCAGTCCTTTTGTTTTCTTGCTTCCTGGCGTTCTGCAATCTTTCTTTCGATCTCTTCCTCGGTAATATCCACCTTTCTGGTCTTTAACAGCGAAAGATGCCACTGCCGTGGCGAACGCTGAAAGATATTCAAGACCCCGCCAATACTTCTTAAAAGCTCTATCGCCCTTGTAAGGGTCTCCTGTGCCTTTGGCCCTGATGGTCGAGCATCAAGGTATCTGTTAATCTCCTTTATTGCCTCAAAGAGATGACCGATTGCAAGGGCTGTATTAAAATCATCATCCATTGCCTCTTCAAACCTGCGTGGAAGAGTCTCCAGCACCTCCTCCATCCTTTTCTGCTCAGGGTTATCCTTTTGCTTTTTCGACATTCTCTGCAGATATCCCTCTACACGCATCACTGTGGAGTAAAACCTATCCAGTGCAGCCTCTGTTTCGCGAAGCTGGTCCTCGGAAAACTCAATTGGGCTTCGGTAATGGGTGGAAAGCAAGAATATCCTCACCACCTCAGGATCAAACCTCTCAAGAATATCCCTGATGGTAAAGAAGTTGCCAAGGGACTTGGACATCTTTTCCTTGGCAATGGTTATGAACCCATTGTGCACCCAATAACGGGCAAAGGGCTTACCCGTATATGCCTCGGACTGGGCTATCTCATTTTCATGGTGTGGAAATATAAGGTCAGCCCCACCACCATGAATATCAAAGGTTTCTCCAAGGTGTTTCATACTCATAACTGAGCACTCAATATGCCAGCCTGGTCTTCCAGGGCCCCATGGGCTTGGCCAGGAGGGTTCACCCTCCTTTGATGCCTTCCAGAGGGCAAAATCAAGGGGGTTTCTCTTTCTCTTGTCAACCTCAACCCTTGCACCAGCCTTCAGCTCATCCATGGAGCGTTTTGAAAGCTTACCATAGTCTTTAAAACTGTCAACCGAGAAAAAGACGTCTCCATCCACCACATAGGCATGTCCCTTGTCAATTAGCCCTTTTATCATCTCTATCATGTCATTAATGTACTCGGTGGCCTTTGGTTCTATATCTGCCCTTTCGATTCCAAGGGCATCCATGTCACGATAATACTCCTCGGTGTATTTCTTTGCCACCTCGTGCCAGGGTATGCCTTCTTCCTTTGCACGATTAATTATCTTGTCATCAATATCCGTAAAGTTTCTGATATAGGTAACATCAAAGCCCTTGTATCTGAAGTATCTCCGGATAACGTCGAAGACTATAGCACTTCTTGCATGACCTATATGACAGAGGTCATAAACCGTAACACCACAGGCATAGATCTTCACCTTACCGTCCTCAACAGGCACAAACTCCTCTTTCTTGCGTGTCATGGTGTTGAAGATCTTCATCTTTCCTCCTTTTCCTTCTAACATCTCGATTCGTCTTTCAAGCTGGGCAATGTGTCCTTCAAACTCTCTGAAACGCTCCTCCACTGGATCAGGCATATGGATATGATCCAGTGCCTCTTCCACTCCAAGGTCGGTAACCCTCAGCACCTTTCTCTTGATTACCCTGCCTGGAACGCCAACCACAATGCTATAATCAGGCACCGAGCGGAGCACCACTGCGTTGGCACCTATCTTAACATAATTTCCGATCCTTATGGCACCAAGCACCTTGGCACCTGCACCCACAACCACATTGTTACCAAGGGTTGGATGGCGCTTGCCCTTTTCCTTACCAGTACCACCAAGGGTTACTCCCTGGTACAAAAGGCAGTTTTCTCCAATCTCCGTGGTTTCCCCGATTACCACTCCCATTCCATGGTCAATGAAAAAACCTGGGCCTATCTTGGCCGCAGGATGTATCTCAATGCCAGTGAAGATTCTGACAATGTGAGAAAGCAACCTTGGTAAAAAGGGAACACCCTTTTGCCACAGGGCATGACTTATTCTGTGAAAAAATATGGCATGAAACCCCGGGTAAGTAAACAGCACCTCCAGCTTGCTTCTTGCTGCAGGGTCTCGTTCAAAGACTGCCTGGAAATCCCTTTTTATATATTCTATGAATTTCATGCAAACAGAATGATCAATATTATATTATATTACACACTTATGGAAGGTTTTGTTAAACCGGAAAAACTAAGGGCCCTCAGAGAAAGAATGGAAGAATTAGGAATCAAAGAAGATGACCTTCAGGAGAAGTTCATCCGTTCAGGAGGACACGGTGGACAGAATGTAAACAAACGGGCTACCTGTGTTTATTTAAAACACCTTCCTACCGGTATCGAGATCAAGTGTCAGAGAACAAGATATCAGGGGTTGAACAGGTATTATGCACGGGTGGAGCTCGTTGAGAGGATAGAGGCCCTCAGGCTTGGCAAAAAAAGTAAAAGGGAGATTAAAATTCAGAAACTCAGAAAACAAAAGCTAAAAAGAAAGAAAAGGGCAAAGCATAAATACCATGGAGATGCTTAGGGTTACCTTTCCGATCTCTGGTGTGCATACTTACTGGTTTGTGCCTCCTTTTGTTGCCTTTGTCATATCCTTTTTTACATCCATGGGTGGTGTGTCAGGGGCCTTTCTGCTTCTGCCTTTTCAGATGAGTGTGCTTGGATTTACAACCCCTTCTGTGAGTTCTACAAACTTTCTATACAATCTCGTAGGTATTCCGGCAGGGGTCTACAGGTATATAAAAGAGGGGAGAATGGCATGGCCGCTTGCCGCCTGCATGGTATTTGGGACCTTCCCAGGAGTCCTGTTAGGTTATATCATTCGTGTAAAATATCTGCCTGACCCCAGAGAGTTTAAGTTTTTTGTTGGCCTTGTACTGCTTTATATTGGATATCGTTTGATCCGGGGCATAAGAAAGAACCCTGCCAGAAGGCCTTCCAACATAACAGGTGAGTTCCGAATAACAGATGTAAGGTTTTCTCTTACCCGTATGAGTTTTAGATTTATGAAGGAAGAGGTTTCCTTTAACTTTCTTGCTGTTTTCTTTCTGTCATTGGTGGTAGGAGTAATAGGTGGTATATATGGTATTGGCGGAGGTTCAATAATAGCTCCCATACTGGTAAGCATTTTCGATATACCTGTTTATGTTGTTTCTGGAGCTGTATTGCTTGGGACATTTATGACATCGGTATCAGGTTTAGTCTTTTACAGCCTTATTACTCTTAATGGAACAACAGCACCACCTGACTGGGCACTTGGGATATTATTTGGAATTGGAGGACTTTTTGGCATGTACTTTGGTGCAAGGGCCCAGAGGTATTTTAATGAAAGAACAATCAAGCTTATACTTGCTTTTGTAATACTTCTTGTATCATTAAGATATATACTTCAGTTCTTCAAATAGTATTTCTGTATGCTAAATTCATTTTTTCTATTTGACTTTCTTAAATGGGATATCATAAAATGATATTGATAATAATTTTCAATAAGAAAGGTCTGGTGTATGATTAAGTCAGATCGCACAGGTACAGGTATTAAAACTATTGTACTTGTTGGAAATCCCAATGTTGGTAAAAGCGTAATATTCGGGCTTTTAACCGGCAGGTATGTTACAGTCTCCAACTATCCAGGCACCACTGTTGAGCTCTCCCGCGGTAATATCACCCTCAGGGGAGAACGCTTTCTACTGATTGATACACCAGGGGTCAATAGCCTCATACCAATGAGTGAAGATGAAAGGGTAACAAGAGATATTCTGCTTCAGGAAAGCCCCTATACT
>JAADIE010000104.1 GCA_013151495.1 Nitrospirota bacterium
CTTTATAAAGAGCAAAGAATACAGGAATTTGTATCAGCATTGGTAAACAACCACTCATGGGGTTTACCTTGTGTTTTTTATAAAGCTCCATCATCTCCTTCTGCATACGCTGTGGATCTTTTTTGTACTTCTGCCGTATTTCATTCATTTTAGGCTGGAGCGCCTGTAGCTTTTTCATTGATTTCTGACCACGATTAATAATGGGAACAAAGGGTAACCTTGTTAGTATAGTCAGTATCACAATAGCCCAGCCATAGTTGTGTGTAACCTTGTAAAGTAGCTTGAGAAACCAGAACAGAGGCCTTGCCAGTATAGAAAAGAATCCAAAGTCTATTATATGTTCCAGCCCAACACCTAATGTTTTCAGCCTGTCGTGCTCTTTTGGTCCGGTATAAAAGATATAACTGTTTTTACCCTGAGGCAGATTTATTGCAAGTAATGCCTCTCCTGTGTCAGTACGCCAGATTTTTGCCTCAGAGTCCTTTGGTGGAACAATAGCTGAGAAGAAGTATTTATCCTCCATTGCTATCCAGCGAAGATCCTTCTTTATATATATCGGTGCCTTAATCTTTTCTGGCTTATATTCTTTACGATCAACATCCTGAAGCACCACTGGGCCTACATGGCCTCTATAACCCCCCGTGCCTGATATCCCTGAGTTTGTACCAAGACTTACCCAATAGTATTCGAGCCCCTGAATCTGGTCTGTAACATCAATACGGTAATCACTCCCATAAACTGTTATACTACGACTAATGATAAGCCCGGACTTCTCATCTTTTAGGTAAAAATTGATAGTAAAGTTGTCACCCTCGGCTAAGGTAATTTTATCGTCTTGAAGATCAGTCTGGAAGACCAGGTTTTTCAATTCAAAGGCATCGGTTTTGCCAATGGCCAGGGCAGGAATCCTGGAGTTTTCCCTTATTAAGGTTACTTCATTACCGTTGTCATCAAGGTATTTTTTTAACCTGAAACCCTTTATGGTAGCACCCTTTGTGGACACTTCAGCCTCATAAAGGGGAGTTGATATCTTTATAATCCTTTCAGGCTCTGTAACCCCTTTACTGGTAATAGCCTCAGGTATTTTTATCTGTTGTTCTTGAGTTTTTGTGGATTGAGCCTCTTGGGCAGGCTGCTGTTGCGCCTCTGAAGCAGGTTTTTCTGGTGGTGGCGGAGGAGGTGGTGCAAAAAAATACTGATAAATCATCAGCACCACCAGTGCCAGAACTATTGCAATTATTGCCCTTTTATTCATCTGCTGTTCTTCCATAGCCGTTACCTCACCGGATCGTAGCCACCAGGATTGAATGGATGGCAACGAAGTATTCTTTTTATTGCCATATAGGAGCCCTTAAAACTACCATATCTTTTTATGGCCTCAATAGAGTATTCCGAACAGGTAGGTGTAAAACGACAGCTTTGCGGAAAAAGAGGCGATATAATAGTCTGATAGAGTTTTATCAATAAAATTAGTATTCTCTTCATTATTTTACCGCCTTTTTTAATAAAGATTTCATTTCAGGGACAAGGTCTCCTGATTTTGCCTTCAACAGCTTCTTGCGAGGGATGACCACAATGTCAGTCCCCGAAGATCTTTTAAGCTGTATTTCTTGAGAAGATAAACGGAAAGCCTCTCGTATAAGTCTTTTGACCCTATTGCGTTTAACTGCATTAGCAAACCGCTTCCCTACCAGTATACCTGTCCTCATGAAGGGCTGGTCAGTTTTTAATGCATATAGTATCACATACTTTCCATCAAGTTTTTTACCGTTATCCAGAACCCGCTTGAAGTCTGACCACCTTTTTAGACTGACAATCTCTTCCTACCCTTTGCCCTTCTCCTTTTTATAACCTTTCTGCCACCACGGGTCCTCATCCTGGTAAGGAAGCCGTGTGTGCGTTTCCTTTTGCGTCTGTGTGGATGGTATGTTGTATATGCTCCCATAACAACCCCTTCTTAATAGAAATTCGAGATATAAGTATATATTTTTCTGGAAGTTTTAGTCAATAAGATAGTTTTTTGCAAATTTGCAAAGAGATTTGCCCTGTTGCGAGGGTTGTAATAATGAATATTCTTTAAAATCAAGGAGTTAGAGTTGGCATAAAAAGTGCCTTTATTTAAGTAAAAGCAAAAAAAGAAGGAGGTGAGTTAGATGAAGACATCCTGGAGTAATAGACTCAGTTATCTTGGGGCAGGCATATCTATAGCACTGTTTATCATCTTTGGTTTCATGCCAGGCACCCTGGTAAGCGGACTGATAGGTTTGAAGATACTCAGTCTTATCTTTGGAATGCCCGTTGAACCATCGGTATTTTCTCGGCTCTTTCTTGCAGTTTGTATCTTTTTTGGCGTGTTCATAACAGCTCTGGTCTTTGTAGTGGCAGGCACTACAGTTGGATGGCTACTGGGACTTGCAATTGATTCGTTAAAAAGAGAGAAAAAGGAAGCAGCAGAAGAAAAGGGATCCGTAAGAGTATAGGAGGTGTGTATGAAATTCTTGATTTCGAGAAAGGTACAGTCCATATCCAACACTGAAAAACCCTGCGAGGAGGCAGTAAAGGAAGAGCTAACTCCACTTGATTACAGAACAGTTGAAACACTGGAAGAGGCAAAAAAGAAGATATGGTACAAGCAGTGGTACGAAGGAGGTACTAATCACAGAGAGGAAGACGGGATGGTGGTTTGCGAGCGTAAGGAAAAGGAGGAAAGATGGGTTGTTGAGATCAATACACTGGAGGAGTTGATTAAATTTCAGGAAAAGTATGGAGACATCATTATCAGGAATACAACGCCATATAAGGAGACAAGAAAGGAGATAATCCTGCCCTGATTTTCAGGGTAAAAACTTAAAACAGGAGGTGTAAAGATGAAACAGGCAATGGCAAATAAGGGACTTTACATTGGAACAGGGGCAGGGCTAATTTTGTTTGCACTGGTAGGGCTCTTACCCGGTTCATTGATTGGTGGACTCGTTGGTCTGAAGATAGCTGGACTGCTTTTTGGATCACCCGTTCAGTCATTAATAGTTGCCAGGATTATTGTTGCACTTTCCATGATTGCTGGCGTAATAGGTGCTGCCTTTGTGTTTGTGCTGGGCACGGGTGTTGCCGGATGGATTATTGGAGTGGTAATAGACACCATGAAGGCAAGGGAAGTAGAACCCAAGGAGGCTCTTGAACACAGCAAGAAATAAAACATAGTGAAATTGGAGGTCCAAAGATGGCAAATGAGACAAAAAGGATAAAACCGGCTGATGCTTTTGGTGCAGTACGAACAATAGATCGCCGAACTTTCGGCCAGCTGATTGAAAGTATTTCGGATCTTATATCGGGTACCCGTTTCTACTATCTGCTACTTGGACTGGGAATCCTGCTGATCTATATTGCTGCTATGTTTGGTGTGTCGGCAATGTCCAGGGGTTATCGTGAGGTGTACGGCATCAGCCGCGAGATACCATGGGGAATTCTGATATCTACATATGTGTTTTTTGTGGTTACATCTACCGGGCTGTGCATAATATCGTCTCTGGGGCATATTTTTGGTGTTAAGCAGTTTCTACCTGTAGGTAACAGAGCTGTATACTTAGCAGTGGTTCTGATATTTGCCGGGTTTTCAGTCATATTCTTTGATATAGAGAACCCATTCAGAATGGCTATTTACAATATTATTTCACCAAACTTTACCTCGAACATCTGGTGGATGGGTACTCTTTATGGCGCGGTGATGTTCTTTATGTGGTTGGAGTTTATATTTTTGCTACTGCACTGGCACAGATTTGCTATTATCACAGGCCTTGCAGGCCTGATTGCTGATATTGCAGCTATCAGTAATCTGGGAGCAATCTTCGGAATGCTTCACTCTAAAGAGTACTGGTTTGGGCCTTACATTCCCATATACTTTATTGCATCTGCGATTATGTCAGGCTGTGCAGCCATTATAATCTTCACCTTCCTGGGCTATAAGATTAACAATGAGCAGATGGATAGACCTCTTGAGAGTGCAATGCAGTCTATTGCAAAACTGGCAGCCCTGATGATAGTGGTTTTGTTTTTCTTTACTGCCTGGAATGTCCTTACAGGTTTGGTAGGTGGTGAAGGTAAAAGGATGGCCATACTGGCCATGCTTAAGGGGCCATATGCAATAAACTTCTATGTGTTTGAGATACTGATTGGAATGGTTATTCCTTTTGTAATGTTACTGAAAAACAGGTTCAAGGACATGAGGGTACTTTTTACAGCCTCTTTACTAATGATTGTGGGAATCTTTTTTATGAGGTACGACCTTGTTGTTGTAGGACAGATTGTTCCTGTGCTTTATGAGCTGGATGTGAAGGAGTATTCTGGACTTCTGTCGTACAGACCATCTATACATGAAATAATGCTTTGTATTGGTGGCCTGGGTATTGTGGCTACAGCCTTTTTAATTGGTGAAAAGGTATTTAAGGGGCACAAATCATATGTACACTGAGGAGGTGAAAGCGATGATAAGCGAGCTTGAAAGAAGAGAGTTCCTGAAACTTGGGCTGGCAATAACCGGGGTGTTTGCAGGTGGTACACTACTTTCGGTGGTATCACAGTTCGACAGGGTATTTGCCTCTATTGATGAATATAAACACAATTATCCCTATAAGCCTCATTACTGTATGGTTATTCAGCAGGACCGCTGTATTGATTGTGAAAGGTGTAAAAAGGCATGTGCAGAGACAAACCATGTACCTGAGTATGGTTATAGAACAACCATTCTTGAGAGATATGTGCCAGATGCTGTGGGGCAGAAACGAGAGTTTATACCTGTGCTTTGTATGCAATGTAACAATCCTCCATGCGTGAGGGCCTGTCCGGTAAAGGCAACCTATAAAGATAAAAATAACGGTATTGTAATGATGAACTACGACAAATGTATAGGATGTAAAACATGTATTAGTGCTTGCCCATATAATGCCAGGTACTTTGATGAGGAGCGACACGCAGTAGACAAATGTAACTTTTGTTTTGATACCAGAATCTCCAAAGGAGAAAAACTCACAGCCTGTGCAGCAATATGTCCTGCTGGTGTTAGAATATTTGGAGATCTGTCAAATCCGGATGACAGGGTATTCAAGATTGTTCATCAGTTGCAGGTGCCGGTTTGGGTATTGAGACCCGAGGTTGGAACCAAACCAAATGTGTTTTATACCAAAGGACTTAAGGGGGTGGTGTGATGAAAAGGGAACTGCTTTCGATGGTTATGGTTGCGCTGCTGTTACTGTCTGTCTCTGGTAGTGCCGAAGAAATAAAAAATCCGGGTGATATTGTCTATACTTTTCCGGTAAAGGCGGTATTGTTCAGCCATTACAGTCATGTTAAAAAGGCCTCAATACAATGCGATACCTGTCATCCAGCAATCTTTAAGACAAAGGCACTTGCAGTTGAAAGCTATCCTGATTTCAATATGCAGGCCTTATATGATGGTAAATATTGTGGGGCCTGTCACAATGGCGGATATGCCTTTTCCTCAGACACTCAGTGTGCCAGATGTCATATTGGCGTAAAGGGAGCCAATATGTACGGTGAGGAAATAGGAAAAATTAAGGACATGAGTTACTATATGCCCAAAAACACTACAGTGCTTGGTGAAGGGATGTATGCAGCAAGCTTTAACCATAATGTTCACAATGTTTTTGAATGCGATACCTGCCATACCAGTATATTCAGCTTCAGTTATACGCCAGGGGAAATTACCATGGCCAAGATCTCTGAAGGCAAGTACTGTGGTGAGTGTCATAATGGTGAGATGGCCTTTGCATCAACCAATTGTGTTGCCTGTCATAGTGGGCTTTCCGAGAGATAGTATTATCTTTAAGTTATATCAAGCCTTTTCATCTTTCTGTAAAGGGTGGCCAGGTCGATACCAAGTTCCCTGGCCGCCTCCTCTTTGTTACCAGCATATTTATCGAGGGTCTCTTTTATTATCTTGCGTTCATAAAAATTAAGCTTGTCCCTTAGTGTGGTTCCTGTCGGACCGGTA
>JAADIE010000046.1 GCA_013151495.1 Nitrospirota bacterium
TCTGAGTTTGAGAAACGGTTTCCCGATTTCAAATATAGAAGGGTTGCGATTAATCCCATGAATCCAGAAAATTCGCCTACTAACTTTGAATTGAGATTAATAAATGATTTTAAAACCGGCAGGTATAAAGAATTTCAGGATGTTATTACCATGGAAGGCAGGAAATACTATGTACACGCAAAACCGGTGGTTGTTGAACAGGAGTGTCTTGCCTGTCATGGAAATCCAAGGGATGCACCTTCTGAGATCCTTAGAATATATGGTACCAGGGGGGGATTTTACAGGCAATTAAATGAGATTATAGGAGTAGAGTCAATTACCATTCCGCTTGGTGATACCTTTTCCCAGATTAAAGGTCTTGTCTTTTCCATCTTTATAACCGGTATTGTAGGAGTGGTGTTTCTCTTTGCCTCATTGAACTACTATATTAATGTACTGGCGGTTAGACCCATCAAGACAATGAGCAGGTTCTTCAGGTCCGTTGTTGAGGGCAAAGAACCACTAAAGGCACCGCTGATAGTTAAAAGCAAGGACGAAATTGGTGAACTGGCTCTTTCATTTAAACAGATGATGGAATACCTGAAAAACTATCAGGACCAGCTGAGGGCCTCAGAGAGGAAGTATCGGCGTATCTTTGAGGGTTCAAAAGACACTATTATAATTGCTGATTGCGATGGTCTTATACAGGATATCAACCCATCTGGGCTCGAGATGCTGAAGTGTAATGATAAAAAAAGGCTTTTGAACTCTGTATCTTTGAACGACCTGTTCAGGAGCCATGAGGAGTATGTAAACTTCATAAAAAAAATGCAGCAGCAGGGATATGTAAAGGAATACGAAACAAAACTCAGAGCTACAGATGGAGCCGAGATTGATGTACTTATAACTGCTAACTTCAGAACTGACGAAGAGGGAAAGGTTTGTGGTTATGAGGCTATTATAAAAGATATAACCACCTGGAAGAGGTTTCAGGAACAGCTTAAAGAGGCCGACAGACTGGCATCCATAGGTGAGATGGCTGCAGGCCTTGCCCACGAGATCAACAATCCTCTGGGTATTATAATGGGATACACAGGGATACTTTTGAAGGAGATAGACCATAAAGACCCCAGAAAAGCAGATCTGGAGATAATTTATAAAAATGCCGAGGCCTGCAAAAAGATAGTGGAGGACCTCCTAAAATTTTCAAGAAAAACAGAAACAAAGCCTCAAAAGACTGACATTAATCTATTGATTAAGGATGTCATAGACTTTCTGTCTTACAGGTTCGAAGAAAAAGAGGTTAAGGTGTACAGAGAGCTTGATCCGGGATTGCCAGAAATTATGGTTGATGCCGAGAAAATGAGGCAGGTTTTTATTAATATGCTATTAAATGCCTATCAGGCAGTAGATGAAGGAGGTATAATCTGGATAAGGACATACCTGAATGGGACAAACCGGGTTATAATAGAACTTGAGGACAATGGATGTGGAATACTGCCTGAGCACCGAAACAGGATATTCGAACCTTTCTTTACTACAAAGGAACCCGGTGAGGGGACAGGCCTCGGGCTTTCGGTTAGCTATGGAATTATCAAAGAACACGGTGGTGAGATAATTGTTAATTCAACACCAGGGGAGGGCACAATATTTATTATTGAACTGCCGGTGGAGGAGGTAAATGGTGAGACGCCAGAGAGTGTTAATAGTTGACGACCACAAAGACATGCTTTCAATGTTAAGTAGGTTGCTGGGCTCTGAACTAAATATAGAGATAGTTACCACATCTTCATCTTTAAGGGCCCTGGAAATAATAAATCGTGATAGGGTGGACCTTGCAATAGTTGATGTTAAAATGCCTAAGCTGGATGGAATCGGTCTGCTTAAAAAGATAAAGGAGATAGATGACGAGCTTATTGTGATAATACTAACAGGTTTTGGTACCGTTGAGATGGCTGTAGATGCCCTGAAGTTAGGGGCCTACGATTTTCTTACAAAACCTGTAAACAATGACAGGCTGGTACACACCGTAAAGAGGGCCCTTGATTATAAAAGGGTATTAGAAGAAAAGAGTGTGCTCGAGAAAAAGATACTTCAGGAGAGTCTGAAGAAGGATCTTATTGGTGATAGCCGTCCCATCAAGGACCTACTTGAAAAGATTGCAGCGGTAGCAAACACCGATGAAACCATTCTTATCAGAGGAGAGACAGGCACAGGAAAGGAACTTGCGGCTCGTACAATTCACAGATTGAGCAAAAGGGCAAAAGGTCCATTTGTTGCGGTTAATTGTCCGGCTATTCCTGAAACGATTCTGGAGAGTGAGCTTTTTGGTTACCGTAAAGGGGCCTTTACCTCTGCTGTTACTGACAAAAAAGGTCTTTTTGAAGAGGCCGATGGTGGAACTATCTTTCTTGACGAGATAGGAGATATTCCTCTTTCAATTCAGACAAAGCTGCTCAGAGTATTACAGGAAAAGGAATTCAAGCCTCTTGGAGATACGAAAAATGTAAAGGTAGATGTCAGGGTTATAGCCTCAACCAATCAGGACCTGGAGAAAAAGATTGAAAAAGGGCAATTCAGGGAGGACCTTTATTATAGACTTAATGTCATCTCCCTGAGAATGCCATCACTAAATGAAAGGGTAGAGGATATACCACTACTGGCAAACCACTTTCTCAAGGAATATGCTGCTGAATTTGGTAAGGCCCTAACGGGTTTTACATCCGATGCAATTGACTATCTGATAAGTCGACAGTGGAAAGGAAATGTTCGTGAACTTCAGAATATGGTTAAGAGGGCGGTTATTTTTTCTAAGGGTACAAAGATAACAAGGAAAGAACTTGAATCTTCCATTTATGAAAATCCCTGTTCTGATGATGTACTGGAGAGATTATTTAATATCGATTATAAGACCGCAAAAAACAAATTACTTGAGAAATTTACACGAGAGTATCTCAGTAACTTACTCAGAAAAACTAATGGTAATGTTACACATGCTGCCAGACTTGCTGGTATGGAACGTCAGGCATTGCAACAGTTAATGAGGCGTTATGGAGTTACACCATCGGAGTTTAAAGCAGTAGGATAATTTTAGTGCAAAAAAAATATTGCATCTGCAAATAAATTTTTGCACCATCATACTGGTCCTGCCAGAATAAAGAAACGCTTCCTTTACAAATTATCTTTTTATTTCAATTCGTTAGATAATTTTTTGAAAAAAGTTTAAAGTGGGTATATCTGTTGCATATGGTTTTATAAAAAATAAAAATAATCAATTCTGAGAAGGGAGGTGGAGAAGGAGCCAGCCATTAAAAAAACTCAACAAATCTTTGAAAGGAGGTATCTTCTATGGCTGAGGTAACTACAGAAGAAAAAAAGGAAACCCAACCTGGAACCGGCTCGTTAAGCGTTGATGCCCTTGAGGCCGAGGATGTACTTGCCGGAGCAGAGGAATGGTCATCAACCGAGACATGGCTTGTTCTTGGCTCTTTCATTGCTGCGATAATAGCGCTGTTTATAGGACTGCTTGTGGTGCCAACCTCGGTACTCCACTGATGCCTATGGTTATATATGCAAGCATAAGACATGATGGTAAGGACTGGATAGTAAAGCATGATGCATTTGAGGTAAGGGGTAAGACCCTTGATGAGATCGATGAAAAGGTAAAACAGGTGGTCAGGGAAAAGGGGTTAATGAGGGGAGGTAAGGCACAGGTCTACATGGCCTACGACAACAATGCTATCCCACAATGGATCAGACAGTACAGCTCCCATTATTTCGACAGAGTTGTTGAATTATAAAACCCACTTTAAGGGAGGTTTAGATGGCACAATACCCTGAGAGAAAATGGTATTCTGGTATGCTTAGTACAGAAGACTGGTGGGCAGTCTGGATAGCTGTTGGCTTTTTTATGATTTCTCTTTTAAATATCTGGGGTATCGACCTTGTTGGTTGGATGACCTATCCAACAAAATGGGTCTTCAACCCACCTGAGGGTGGTAAGGGTGCTATAAGTCAGGCCTTTTATGCTCTTGGTAAGAAGTACAGTGTCAGTGCCAAGGGATTCTATAAGGGACTTGGATGGTGGAGTGTTATCTGGTCTTATGTAATCTTTGGTACAGCCCTGACTATAGGTGCTGCCTTTATGAAATGGAATGTTAAGAGGTTTGTTGGTGGCTTCACGATCATTTACTTTCTTACTATTGCTATCTGGTTTATAGGCCATCACGCTTTTATAGCTGCCACAAAAGTAAACATGCACAAATATGGTCTGAACTTTGCTCTGAATCTCGGTGGAGGTGGTTCGTTTATACTTGCCCTGATTGTAGGTTTGATTATTGGTAACTTTTTTAAGGGATTTGCCAAGTACCTAAGCGAGGCTGCAAAACCAGAGTGGTATATTAAAACGGCAATCGTTACACTGGGTGTTAAGCTTGGTTATTTACCAATCAAGCTCTCAGCATTTTCTCAGAAACTGGGTAAGCAGGCTGCAGATCTTACCTTTGACCTTTTTGTAGCCGGTGCGGCAGCTACTGTTGTTGCATATCTGATTTTCTGGCCTGGTGTATATGTTATTTCAAGAAAAATCTTTAAGCTCCCGAGAAAGACTGCAGCTGTACTTGGCTCTGGTATCTCTATCTGTGGTGTATCAGCAGCCGTTGCCACAGGTGGTGCTGTCAGGGCAAAACCGGTGGTTTCCATCATGGTCTCAGCTCTTGTAGTAGTATGGGCAGTTATAGAGCTTATAATTCTGCCTGGTTTCTTTACCCATGTATGGCCAGGTACAAAAGATCCCCTTGTAGCTGGAGCATCGATGGGCATGGCTGTAAAAACTGATGGTGCTGATGCGGCAGCTGGTGAGCTGCTGGACGAGTTTATGAGAACCAAAATAGAGATTGAAACAAATGGTGCAGTAAAATGGCCAGAAGGTATAATTACTGCAAGTGCAGTTATGACAAAGGTGTGGATCGATATGTTTATTGGTATATGGGCATTTGTTCTTGCCCTTGTCTGGGTGTATAAATTTGAACGACGACCTGGTGAGCGGGTACCGGCCTCGGAGGTCTGGCATAGATTTCCTAAGTTTGTTATTGGATACTTTTTCTGCTGGTTCTTCTTGCTGGCAATCTACTTTGGTCCCGGACAGGGTGGTGCGCCTGAGGCAATGCCATTTCTAAAGACCGTTAAAGCCGGTGCAGTACCTGTTGAGAAAGGTATGAGAAAGCTGTTCTTTATGTTGACATTCCTGAGTCTGGGTATAATTACCGACTTCAAGAAACTGAAAGAGGCCCAGTTTGGAAAAATGGTCTGGGTGTATTTTGTGGCCCTGTTTGGATTTATTATTCCTGTGGCGATAATTATTGGTTATCTGTTCCATCATGGAATGACCCTTCCAAACATAGCTCAGTACATGAAATAGGGGGAGTATAAATTGGGCAGGCCTGAAAAAGGCCTGCCCAGATAAAGGGAGGAGGAGATGTCAGAAAAAAAGCCTGAGATTACTGAATCCACAGCAACACAGTTTGTTATCGTAAGAGACAAGTCAGGCAGAGAATTCGTTTGTAGGATTACGGATCTCAAAGACCCTTCTGAGTTAAGTGAGGAAGAAAAGAAGAAATGTTTTGAGAATGTGGAGGATGCATTAAAGCAGACATAGATAAAACTGAAGCCAGCATAAAACTAAAAGGAAAGAGGCATTTGATAAAGAAATGCCTCTTTCTTTATAATTTCTTCAGAAATGAGTGTTGAAGGTCTTATATACTTCATAACAGGTTCGATAATTACTTCTCTTTATTTGAAAAAAAAGAGGGATTTAAATAGACTGACTCCTGAAAGCCTGCCTGAAATGGAGAAAGGTAACTTTTTTATATTAAAGAGTCTTTTGAGTTCTGTGTATGACAGGTCATTATTGCTTGGTTGCTATTTCCTGTTTATCCTGTTCTTTGCTTTCATCCAGATAAATCAGGAATGAACGGTTGGCATT
>JAADIE010000042.1 GCA_013151495.1 Nitrospirota bacterium
TGTTGTAAGGTCCGGTCCAACACCACCTTTAAGGTCGTCACCATGGCATACAGCACAATTGGTTATATAAATATTTTTACCCTCTGCAATGGCCTTTTCATTATGCTCATAGGGGTTTTCAGTTGGAATCTCAACCTTAATGGCCTGGGCCTTTTTCATTTCCTCTTCGTAGATCTTATAGTATGACCATCCACTAATCTCTGGCGTATAGGAGATTATGTACCATACAAGCCATACGATTAAACTTATATAGAAAATAAGCCATCCTCTTGGTATCTTGTTGTGGGCTTCCTTGATGCCATCGCTTTCAGCCATGCTAACACCTCCATAAATAATCTTGACTGGTTAAATACTTAATCCTCATCGTCGAGCATTTTATATTTTGGTTCCTCAACTTTATTTTTTCTCTTTGGTCTGTAAAAATGGACAATAATCCAGAGAAATGTAACAACCAGAGTTGTACCAAAAATTAGATATGACCAGGCATTCCAGTCCATATTACCTTCCCTCTCCAAGAGTCCTAATATAGGTTATTACCTTCCAGATATTATCAGTACCAAGCTTGTTGTTCCAGTCTGGCATACCACCCGGTCTACCTTTAGAAATGGTTACGAACAGGTCTTGATCAGTACTGCCGTACTTCCAGACATTATCCCGAAGGCTTGGACATATTCCTCCTGAGCCATCCTCGCCATGACAGGCTGCACAGTTGTTTTTAAATATTTTTGCACCCTCCTCTACAGCCCTACTATCCCCTTCATAGGGGTTTTTGATCATGTCAGGGGCGGTCTGGCTGATGTGTCTAACAACCTCTTTTTCTTTTAACTGTTTTACATCTCTTCCGAGTTTCTGCATGTAAGCTATCAGGGCATCCATTTCTGTTAACTGATCTCTTAACTCAGGGGGGGTAACAGCGTCTCTTGCCTGTTTTGCAGCATAGGAGTTGGATGTTACCTTGGCCTTATAGGCCTGAATCTGTCTATTCACCTCCTCTTCAGTATAACCGTATCCCAGTACAGAGACCTTTTTATAGGAATAGGAGGTATCAAGTTTTCTTGAAGCCAGCCACGCATAAGCAGGCATAATAGACTTGGGAAACATACTTTGAGGATCTTTAAAATGTACATAGTGCCAGGAGTCAGGATATTTTCCACCAATACGATTCAGGTCAGGACCATTTCTACGAGAGCCCCAGAGGAAGGGTCTGTCGTAGGCAAACTCCTCGGGTTTTGAGTACTCACCATACCTGGCAACCTCTGTTCTAAGAGGTCTCACAGTCTGGGTATGACAGTTGTTACACCCCTCTCTTATGTAAATATCTCTACCCTCAAGCTCAACTGCCGTATAGGGTTTTATGTAATCACTTACTGGTTGAGTAGATGGTAACATCAGTGGTAGAAACATGGTCACAAAGGTACCAATCAGTATAACAACAACTGATAGTATCGCAAAGGTTATAGGTTTTGCCTCAAGTGACATCTTCTACCTCCTTTCTTATGCTGTTTGTGGTTGAGCTTCACTTACTGTTTCAGCACCTCTGCGAGCGGTCATTATCAGGTTGTAGGCAAAAACCACTATTCCTGCAAAGTATATCAGACCACCAATCAGCCTCAGGTACCAGTATGGATACATAGCGCTGACCACCTCAACAAAGCTATAAACCAGCGAGCCATCAGGATTTGTAGCCTTCCACATGGCACCCTGCTGTATTCCAGCTATCCATAGGGTTACAGTATAAAGAAGCTGACCAATCAGAATAAGCCAGAAATGAACATTGGCAAGTTTTACGCTGTAGAGCTCGCGATTATAAATCCGGGGAATCATATAATAAAGGGAAGCAGATATTATCATGGTAACCCAGCCCATTGTACCCATATGCACATGGCCTACCACCCAGTCGGTGTAATGGAAAAAGGCCGTAAGGGTTCTTAAACCCTGTGTTGGTCCCTGCACAGTTTGTAACCCATAAAAGGTGATACCAAGGATAAAGAACTTTGTTAGATAGTTAGACCTCATCAGGTCCCAGCGTCCCCTTAGCGTATAATAACCATTTACAACAGAACCCCAGGAGGGTGCTATTAAGAATATACTGAAGGCGATTCCAACGGTCTGAATCCACTCTGGAAGTGGAGTTAACATAAGATGGTGAGCACCTGTCCAGAGATAACCAAACACAAGAGACCAGAAGGAGATTATCGAAAGTCTGTGACTGTAAATCGGCAGGTTTGTCGATTTAGGCAAAAAATAGTAAAACATTGCAAGTATAGGTACTGTAAAGACGAATCCTACTGCGTTGTGGCCATACCACCACTCAACATTTGCATCATTTGCTCCGGCATATATTGAATACGACTTGAACAGGTTAACTGGCACTTCAAGATTATTAACAATATAAAGCACAGCAACCGTTACAGTCATGGCAATTATGTACCAGAGAGAGATGTACATTTGCTTTTCTTTTCGTTTGATCAATGTGGCAAACACATTAATGGCAAAGATCACCCACATTATAACCACCACCACATCGAGAGGCCATTCAAGCTCTGCATATTCCTTAGATGTGTTCATTCCCGCAAACAAACTCAATGCTGCAAGGGCTATCGCGATGTTAAACAGGTATAGATGAAACCTGGCAAGGCCTGGAAAGGCGATTCTGGTTCTAGTCAGTCGTTGTAGAATATAATAGGTACAGGCAAAGATTCCAGCAAGCCCAAAACCAAAGGCAAGGCCATTGGTGTGTACAACCCTCAACCTACCAAAGGTAAGCCAGGGTGTTAAGTTGAGTTTAGGATAAACCATCTCTGCTGCAAGCCACAATCCTACCACAAGCCCAATAATAAGCCAGAATAAAGCAGAGAAGGCAAATCCTCTTACAACTGAATAATCATATCCGTTGTCCTTCATGCCCTCCTCCTACCAGTAGTATTGTCCCCCGAGGGGGGATTATTGTTTATTAATTTGTCTAATGTATAACTGCGTAATTTCTCTACCAACAGGTCCCTTATCTCAACCCACACAGGATGAACATTACAGTGGGGCTGTCTTTCACAACTGTTTTTATCAATAACACATATATTTATAGAGATTGGCCCTTCAATAGCTTCTACAATTTCAAGAAGTGTAATTTCTTCTGGAGTTCGGTTTAATGTATACCCCCCTTTTACACCTCGAGTTGAAACAACCAGACCTGCTTTGTGTAATTTCTGCATAATCTTTGCAGCAAAAGTTCGAGGCACAGCCTGATCCCTTGATATCTCACCGACCACTGCAGAGTTGCCATCTTTACCGGCAAGATACAGAATACACCTTATGGCATAGTCTGTTTCTCTGGTAATTTGCATTTTAGCCCCCGTTTTTAAGACAAATTTTATCCTAATTATAATCTATTGTCAAACTAATATTTTTTGCAATAGTTGCTAATCAGGACTATTTTTCTCCTATTTTCTTTTTATATCTTTATTTTTCTAAAGTTCTACTAATAAAATTCCTTCAATAATGTCTGCAAGTCTTCTGGCGGGTTGAAATTATTTTTAAGGGGTCTTTCTTTTAGCACAGGGATTTTTTCTTCGAATACCGCTTTATTGTTTCTGAAAATTATACCTGTAGGGATTCGGTCTCCCCATTGAAGTGCAGTCTCAAAGGCCAGCTTTCTGTCTGTATTGTTATATGAATCATCCAGTCGGTAAATCCTCTCTGCATACCACTGATATGTGTTTATTTTATTAAAAGTAACACAGGGCTGAAGTATATCAAGCAGTGCAAAGCCCCTGTGATTAATGGCCTCTTTCATTAAGTATTTTAGATACTCTCTGTCTGCAGCATACCCCCTGGCAACAAAGCTACAATCCAGCGCCACCGCCATGGCCAGCGGGTTTAATGGCTCTGAGAGGCTTCCAAAGGGCTGGGTTTTGGAAACCATACCCTGAAGGGATGTAGGGGAGGACTGCCCTTTTGTAAGTCCATATATCTGATTGTTGTGGACAAAGAGCTTTACATTTATATTCCTTCTTATTGCATGAATCAGGTGGTTTCCTCCCTCACCATAACAATCACCATCGCCGGCAACGGCGATTACAAGCATTTCATGATTGGCAAGTTTAATACCGGTGGCCACGGGCAGTGTCCTGCCATGCAGGCCATTAAAGGTATTACATCTCATATAATGGGGGAGTTTGCCTGCCTGCCCAATACCTGATACCAGGGTTACCTGATGCGGCCTTATTTGGAGTTCTGAAAGTGCTTCTTTCAGTGTCTCAAGTATACTGAAATTTCCACATCCCGGGCACCAGGCCGGTGTCTGTCCTTTATAAAGTTCTCTGTCAAGACTCATATTATCTCCTCAATCTGCCCTATCAGCTCATCTAACATAAAGGGACGACCATCGTATTTGTTTATCTTTAAATCAAAATCGAAACCTGTTTCAGATCTCAGATAACGAGCAAACTGGCCTGTAGCGTTTTGCTCAATACAAATCGCCTTCTGTGCCATTTTTAATCTTTCCATAAAATCATGCTCTTTTATTGAGGGAAAGGGATAAATCTGACTGAAATGCATCATTGAAATTGGGTATTTTGAAGAAAGAACATCCACCGTCTCTTTAAGTATCCCATACATAGAGCCCCAGCCAACCAGCACTATCTCTGCCCTTTCATCACCATAATACAAGGGTGGTGAGATCTCCTGTCTTATGCTTTCCATTTTTGCCTTCAGTCTCTTATTTACCATCTTTACCCTTGTCTCCGCGTCCTCTATTATGTGTCCATCCTCATCATGTTCATCACTGTCGGTAACAACAACATGCTCTCCTTCTCCGGGCACAGCCATTGGCGAAATACCATCTTCTGTCAAGAGGTGTCTTTTGTATTGTTTAAGGGCCTGAAACTCCCTGCCCCTTAACCGATAATCAGTAAAACTGATTTCACTCAAGTCAAACCCTTCATAGCTCCACTGTGAATCCGCCAGATACTGGTCAGATAGGATAAGCACTGGTATCTGATACTTTTCGGCCAGTTCAAATGCCCTGTTTGTAAGATAAAAGGCCTGTTCAGGGGAGCCGGGTGCAAAAACCACCCTTGGAAACTCTCCATGCCCAGCATAAAGTAGAAAGAGCAGGTCGGCCTGTTCTGTTCTTGTTGGCAGGCCTGTAGCCGGGCCCGGGCGTTGCACCTCAGCTATTACAATCGGAGTTTCCGTCATACCGGCAAGGGAAAGGCCCTCCACCATAAGTGCAAACCCTCCACCAGAGGTGCCGGTCATGGCCCTCACACCAGCAAAGGAGGCACCAAGGGCCATATTTATTGCAGAGATCTCATCCTCAGCCTGTTCAACCACAATCCCATATTCCTTTGCCTTTGAGGCAATGTAAATCATAACACCTGTAGATGGGGTCATTGGATAGGCTGAATAGAACTTACAACCACTTGCAATTGCACCAAGTCCGATTGCCTGATTACCATTAATCAAAAGCCCTGGCCTGCCCACCCCGGAGGGAACAGAAAATCTGCATTTCAGGCACTTTTTTATTGCATAATCATACCCGGCCCTTGAGGCATCAATGTTTTTCTTTATTATATCCTCGCCCTTTTTCTTAAAGCTTTCTTTTATAATCCCTTCATAGATATTCAGGTCCATACCAAGCATACCCAACACCGAGGCAGTTGCAACCGTATTTGACATAAGCGACGAACCGGTAAGTTCGCGAGAAATACTTTCAAAGGGCACATCAAGAAACTCATCACCCTGGTATGTCTTCTTTACATAGGATGCATCATAAACAACCATTCCGTATTCGGTTAGACGATCTTTGTGTATCTCTATGCTTTCTCTGTTTAATGCCACAAGCAGGTCTATCCTGCTTTTTGAAGAGCTTACAGGTTTGTCTGAAAAACGTATCTGGTAGAAGTTGTGTCCACCACGGATTCTTGACATATAGTCCTGATGGGTGAATACATGGAAACTACTTCGTGCAAAAACCTTCGAAAGTATCCCTCCTATTGTCTGCAGACCCTGGCCCGCCTCGCCAGCAATTACTACTGTGTAGTCCATATGGTGATTATATCACTTTATTCATCAACTTTCTATCCCTGAATATCAAAAAGAACATGCTATCCTCAACCAGTCTGTGATACAAAAAGACATAAGGTGACAGGGATTCAATAAGATAATCCAGTACCTCCGAGGGCTTAACCAGATGTAACTGTACATCCCTCTGTTTTACATAATAAGTAAGCAGATCAAGTATTATAAAGCCCTCTGCCAGTCCAAACAGCTTATGCAGGGTCTGCCTGAATGATTCCCTGATGCCTGCAACCCTCAGGTTAAATACACCGCAAACAATTACAGCATCAAAGGTCTCTTTGAAATTTTCCTCTTCAATATCAAGACACAAAAACCTCGCATCAGGATAGCGCCTCTTTGCCTCCTGTACCATCTTTTCGTTAATATCTATACCGGTATATTCAACTTTCATATGATTATCTTTTAGATATCCATAAAGGTCACCAAAGCCGCATCCAAAATCCAAAATCCTCTCGGCTTCGGCCTTTATAAGTAGATGTCTGATAAAGCTATAACGAGCCCTCTGCCCTTCCGGTGTCCACCTCAGTGCCTGACAGGTATAGCCACATCTCTTTATCTGATGGTCATAAAACTCTAATAGCTCCTTTTTGCCAAGCCAGTCCATGGGGGATTACCTCTGGGGATTGTGATTCAGAAAGGAATGGTGCCGGAGGCCGGACTCGAACCGGCACGGAGCTAAGCCCCGAGGGATTTTAAGTCCCTTGCGTCTACCAATTCCGCCACTCCGGCAGTCCTGAAAACCTATTGATATTAAATCATAATTTTTATATAAGTCAAGCACTGTTAAATGGTATTTTACCACTTTCTTTAAATTATATCTTTCTTAACAACTTGGAATTCCGGATTTCATCCAGCAAAAAACCATGTATCTCTTTATGAGCAGCCACAATGTTTCCTGTCTCTATATGAGTGGTACCTCCGGTAAAATCTGTAACAATACCGCCTGCCTCCTCTACAAGCAGTCCTCCTGCAGCTACATCCCAGGGGCTAAGTCCTATCTCAAAAAAACCATCGCATCTACCAGCAGCCACATAGGCAAGGTCAATAGCAGCAGAACCAGCCCTTCTCAGGTCGCTACATCTGGCAAAAATCGCCTTGAACAACTCGAAATACTCGTCGGTAAGATGTTTTGCCCTGAAGGGAAAGCCCGTTGCAATCAGGGCAGTATCTGGATTTACCTTCCTCTTTGATATATCAAGCCTTTTTCCATTTAGGAAGGCACCTCCTCCTTTTTCAGCAGTAAACATCTCCTTTCTTATTGGGTCATACACAACAGCTACTACTATTTCTTCCCTGTACTGAAGGGCAATAGAAACAGAAAACACAGGATAGGAATGAATATAGTTGGTGGTTCCGTCCAGGGGATCTATAATCCATCTATACTGGGCAGTGGAACTTTGCTTAATAGACTCTTCGGTCAAAAGCAGATGCTCTGGAAAGGCCTTCTTTATGACCTCTACTATTCGTTTTTCCGACTCCCTGTCTACATAGGTAACATAATCAGATGCCTGCTTCTTCTCGATATCCTCCGTAGATATAGAGCCAAGATTCTCAAGCAGCACCTCTGAAGCCGAAAGTGCAGCATCTTTAGCCACCTCCAAAAAACTGCTCATTGTGTAAATCTTCACCTCCTTCAACCCGGAAGGTTTTAGATTGTTTATGGTATTATATATACCTGACTTTTAAAAATCTATCCCGGAGGAAAAAATTGGTAGTAGGAAAGCCACTTTTTTCAGAAGAGGATATCCAGAAAAAGGTCAAAGAGCTTGCTGAACAGATATCAAAGGATTTCGAGGGTCAGGAGCTGGTCACTATAGGAATACTAAAAGGTGCTTTTATGTTTTTTGCCGACCTTGTCAGACATATAAAGGTTCCCCTCACTATAGACTTCATCGTTGCCTCAAGCTATATAAAAGAATCAACAACTGGTGAGGTAAAAATTCATTATGATGTAAGAGAGGAAATAGAAGGGAAAAATGTACTACTTGTTGAGGACATTGTAGACACCGGTATCACACTGAACTATCTTAGAGAGCGGTTTCTCTTGCGCTCACCCAAGACACTCAAGATATGTGCACTACTTGATAAAAAGGAACGCCGGTTAGTAGATGTCCCGATTGATTATAAAGGATTCGAGATTCCTAACGAGTTTGTTGTTGGATATGGCCTTGATTACAACAACCAGTACAGGAATCTGCCTTACATCGCCATCTTTAAAAAGAGTATATAACATCACCCGGAGGTAACAGATGTATGAATTAATGATAGAGACCACCTTTTCTGCAGCCCATCAACTTCGCGGATATAAAGGAAAGTGTGAAGAACTCCATGGACACAACTGGAAGGTTCAGGTGCATGTTACAGCTACAAAACTAAATGAGATAGATATTGCTATTGATTTCCATGACCTTAAAGCCTATACAAACGAGGTTGTTAAACAGCTTGACCATGCTTTTTTAAACGACCTGTTTCCTTTTACTGAAATAAATCCATCTTCTGAAAATATTGCCCGGTGGATTTTTGAATCACTGAAGAAGAAGATTAATAACGATTATGTAAAGGTTTCAGCAGTAACTGTCTGGGAATCTGATACCGCTTCTGCAACATACTATGAGGATTGATCAGGGTTTTTTAGAGGACATCCTTGAATATGCTAAAAAAGCCTCAGGAGCCAGGGTTGAGGTCTTTGCACTCAACTCAAGGACTCTTAATGTGGAGGTCAGGTCTCAGGAGGTTGAAAACATTGATGTCTCAGAAAGCACTGGATACGCAATAAGGGTTATAAAAAACAACCGACTGGGCTTTGCATACTCTACAGACCTGAGTAACTATAAAGATGTAGTGGACCAGGCTATCACCACCTCCGACATGACCACCGAGGACCCCTTCAATGATATATCTGTAAAAGAAACTATACCTGAAGTAGAAATATACGACAAAGAGATAGCAGTAATAGACAGAAATACTGCCATAGACCTGGTGCTTGAAATAGAAAGCTCCGCCATAGCCTTTGATAAAAGGATTAAAAAGGTTAGAAAGGCAGGCGGGTCTTTTACAGAGTCGGAACTATATATACTGAATTCAAATGGTGTAAACCACCATTTCCAGGCCACCTCATGTACTGCCCATATTACACTGGCTGCTGAGGACAATGGTGATGCCCAGATGGGATGGGGTTATGAAGGTAGCCGAAGACTCCAGGATATTGACTTTAAAAGGATAGGACTTGAGGCTGCACAGAGGGCCATAAACCTGCTTGGGGCCCGAAAGGCCGAAACCAGAAAGACCTTTGTACTTCTTGACAGTTCTGTAGCTTCGGAGTTTCTTAGTGTGCTTTCGGCATCTTTTTCTGCAGACAATGTACAGAAGGGTAAATCCCTTCTGATCGGTAAAAAAGGACAAAAAGTGGTTTCAGAAAAGATAAATATCAAGGACAATGCCCTGCTGCCTTATCATCTTGGTACTCGGCCGCTGGATGCAGAAGGAACACCAAGCAGGGAAAACATCCTTGTTGAAAGTGGTATACTCAGGGAATATCTCTACAACATTTATACAGCCAGAAAGGACTCTACCCAATCAACCGGTAATGCCACAAGGGCGGGTATATTCACTCCCCCCTCGGTGGGAGCTTCAAACCTGTACATTGAGGCATCCTCAGATGAATACAAGCATAGTTTTGATGGATTATTAAAGCTTATGCCTCACGGCATTGTGGTAACTGAAGCGATGGGTGTACACACAGCCAATCCTATAACGGGCGAGTTCTCCTTTGGCATAACCGGCTTATGGGTAGAAAATGGGGAGATTAAGTATCCTGTCAAAGAGGCAGCTATTTCTGGAACCATGTTAGAGTTCTTCAGCCGCATTGCTGGTATTGGTGATGAAATCAGGTTTTATGGTAAAATTGGCTCTCCCCATCTTCTGGTTGAAGATGTGGATATAAGCGGATAATAGAACTACTTAAAACATATACTGGAGGTAGGGATGGACTACTTTTTAACTGAAGAACAGCAGATGATAAGAGACCTTGCAAGACAGATTGCAGAAGAAAAGGTTGTGCCTGTCAGGGCAGAACTTGATGAAAAAGAGGAGTTTCCCACTGAAATAATGAAGGTGCTTGCCCAGTCAGATATGTTCGGGATTTTTATACCCGAAGAGTATGGTGGGCTTGGCATGGGTGCTATGGAACTCTGTCTGGCAGTGGAGGAATTAAGCCGTGCATGTCTTGGAGTATCAACAAGTTATGCTGCCAATGCCCTGGGTACCTATCCGCTGCTACTTTTTGGTACAGAGGAGCAAAAAAAGAAGTACCTGCCGGATATTGCAGCAGGTAACAAATTCGTTGCCTTTGCACTCACAGAGGCCAATGCTGGCAGTGATGCTGCGGGTATACAAACAACCGCCACAAAGGATGGCGATTACTATATCTTAAACGGTACAAAACAATGGATAACCAATGCAGGTGAGGCTGATATTTACACGGTTATTGCTATTACCGACCGTTCAAAAGGTGCCCGTGGTGCAAGTGCCTTTGTGGTGGAAAAGGGCACCCCTGGATTTAGCTTTGGAAAAAAGGAAAAAAAGATGGGAATACGTGCCTCAGTTACAAGAGAGCTAATATTCGAGGACTGCCGCATTCCAAAGGAAAACCTGATAGGCAGAGAGGGAATGGGGTTTATTGTGGCCATGCGTACCCTTGATCAGTCAAGGATTGGTGTTGGTGCCCAGGGTGTTGGAGTGGCCCAGGGTGCTTATGAAGAGGCGGTAAAATTTGCTCGCCAGAGGGTACAGTTTGGTAAGCCTGTAATCAGTTTCCAGGCTGTTCAGCATATGCTTGCTGATATGGCTACAGAGATTGAGGCTGCAAGGGCGCTGGTTTACTCTGTTGCCCGTTATATTGACAGTGGAGCAAAGGACATATCAAAGGCCTCAGCCATGGCAAAGGTATTTGCCACTGATGTGGCCATGAAAGTAACAACAAATGCGGTGCAGGTGATGGGCGGCTCTGGTTATATGCGGGAATACCCGGTTGAGAAGATGATGAGGGATGCAAAGATACTTCAGATATACGAAGGCACCAATCAGATTCAGCGAAATGTTATCGGGCAGGCAATTATAAAAGAGGCCGCCAAAATGAAGGCTTAATCAGGAGGACAATTGAAATGAGGATAGTTGTATGTATTAAGCAGGTCCCTGATACTGCGGAGGTTCGAATCAACCCGGAAACCAACACCCTTGTTCGTGATGGTGTGCCAAGCATTATAAACCCCTATGACCTCCATGCAATAGAGGCTGCTCTGCAGATAAAGGAAAAACTTGGTGATGTAACCGTTACAGCACTCACCATGGGGCCTCCCCAGGCCGAAGATGCCCTGAGAGAGGCCATCTCAATGGGTGTAGATGAGGCCCTGTTACTAACAGACAGGGCATTTGCCGGATCAGATACCCTTGCCACATCCTACACCCTTTCAAGGGCTATACAGAAGATAGGTTTTGACCTGGTCATTTGTGGCAAACAGGCCATAGATGGAGACACAGCCCAGGTAGGCCCTGAGATGGCAGAGTTTCTCAATATTCCTCATATTGCCTATGTAAAGGCCATTGAGGAGATCTCAACACAGGGCATACGGGTTCAGAGACTTATGGAGGAGGGTTATGATATCGTCGAGGCCCCACTGCCTGTTTTACTTACTGTGGTACGAGAGATTAATGAACCAAGACTTCCTTCACTTAAAGGCAAGATGAGGGCTAAAAAGGCCGAAATTAAAAAGCTTACCCATACAGATATTGATGCAGAAGAAGACAAATTGGGCCTTACCGGCTCTCCTACGGCGGTCAAAAACATCTTTGCCCCTGAGGCAAGAAAAGACCGAAAGATGTTCAGCGGCTCACCTGCCGAGCAGGTAGCAGCCCTTGTAGAGGAACTAAAGAATCTCAAGTGTTTGTAAGGGAGGCATTTAGTATGAGGATCAAGGTAGATCGTGATCTCTGCACTGGTTGTGAGGCATGTGTTGATTCATGCCCTTATGATGCAATTGAAATAAAGGACGAAAAGGCCTTTATCAACGAATACTGTCAGCTTTGTAGAAACTGTCTGAGCGTATGCCCTGAAGGAGCTATAAAAGAGGTGGAAACAGAAGAAGACAGGACAGAAGGGATGGACCTGAGCCAGTTCAGAGGTGTGTGGGTTATGGCAGAGCAGAGAGACGGCAAGGTTGTGGATGTCTCGCTTGAGCTGCTTGGTGCTGGCAGAAGGCTTGCCGATGAGCGTGGCTCCGAGCTGACAGCGGTACTTTTTGGTGCCTCTGAAGATGAGGCAGCAAAGCTGATCCACTGGGGTGCAGACCGGGTTCTGCATGCCCAATCACCTGTTTTTGATACCTTCAACGACGACCCTTATGTTGAACTTCTGAGCAGGTTAATTACCCAGTACAAACCAGAGATTGTGCTTACTGGCGCAACTGCAATCGGACGGTCTTTCTTCCCCCGTGTGGCAGCCAGGCTCAGAACCGGCCTGACTGCTGACTGTACTTCCCTTGAAATAGACAAGGAAACTGGCCATCTTCTTCAGATAAGGCCAGCCTTTGGTGGAAACATTATGGCTACCATTTTATGTCCAAAGCATCGCCCCCAGATGGCCACTGTAAGGCCAAGGGTGATGAAAAAGGGAGAGTATAATGAGTCAAGAAAAGGTGAAATAATAAAGTTAGATGTTGAGGGGCTTAGCTCAAGAACAAAGGTACTTCAATCAATAAAAGAGGAATCCGAAACAAAGGTAAACCTTCAGGAGGCCGATGTAATAGTGGCTGGCGGAAGAGGGCTTGGCAAGGCCGAGGGCTTCAAGATGCTCGAGGAGCTTGCCTCGCTGCTTGATGGTGCGGTAGGGGCATCAAGGGCTGCTGTGGATGAAGGCTGGATCTCTTATAGCCATCAGGTGGGACAGACTGGTAAGACTGTCTGCCCCAAGATATACATAGCCTGCGGCATTTCTGGTGCAGTTCAGCATCTGGTCGGGATGCAGTCTTCCGATATAATTATCGCCATCAACAAGAATCCAGATGCACCAATCTTTAATGTAGCCAATTATGGTATAGTTGGTGATGTGTATGAGGTGGTACCAGAGCTTATCAAAAAGATCAAAGAGGTGAAGGGTTCATGTCAATAGCCTTTGTTTTTCCTGGACAGGGCTCCCAGTATGTGGGAATGGGAAAAGCCCTTTATGAGAAATACCCACTGGCAAAGGAGACCTTTGATGAGGCCTCTGAGGTGCTTGGTTATGATATGGCTGAGCTTTGTTTCAATGGCCCCAAACAGGAGTTAGACCGTACCTTCCGTACCCAGCCTGCAATTCTAACCGCAAGTATTGCTGCTTACAGGGTATTTAAATCTTTTGATATAGAGCCAGTTGCTGTGGCAGGACATAGCCTTGGTGAGTATTCTGCCCTGGTGGCTGCAGAGGTGATGAGCTTCAAGGATGCAGTTTCGTTGACCGAAAAACGGGGTATCTTTATGCAGGAGGCTGTACCAGAAGGTAAAGGGCTAATGGCCGCAATTCTGGGACTGAGCAGGGATCAGGTTGATGAGATATGCCTGACCGTAAAAAGTGGTTATGTGGCTTCTGCCAATTTTAACTGCCCGGGGCAGATTGTAATTGCAGGCGAGCGTGAGGCAGTGGAGGAGGCAATCAGCATTGCAAAAGAGATGGGTGCCAAAAGGGCAATCCCCCTTGCTGTTAGTGCCCCTTCCCATTGTGCCCTCATGATTGAAGCCTGTAAGAGACTCAAAGAGGAGCTTGATAAAATGACCCTTTCTCAGCCAAGGGTGCCGGTGGTGAACAATGCTGATGCCATATTTTTAAACACTACAGACAGCATCAAGGCCTCACTGATTAAACAGCTTGATAGCCCCCTGCTCTGGGAAGACTCTATCAGAACCATGATAGACTCTGGTATAGATACCTTTGTTGAAGTAGGCCCTGGAAAGGTGTTATGCGGACTTATAAGAAGAATTGACAATTCTGTTAAGACCCTTTACACTGATGAAGGTATCGACAAAATTGTAGAAACACTGAAAAGTGCCTAAACATTAGGCATAACCGTTTGATTAGCAGAACCCATTTCTGCTAATATAGTTTAAATAAAAAAAACTTCTTTTTTTATAACCTTTCGTAATAGCCATGGCCTACAGGAAGATTTTGAAATCAAAACTACATATGGCAAGGGTTACTGAGGCTAACCTCGACTACGAGGGTAGCTGTACAATCGATGAGGAATTGATGGAGCTTGCAGACATCAAGCCCTACGAGTTTGTATTAATCAGCAACTACAACAATGGCGAACGATTCGAGACCTATGTGATCCCGGGCAAGAGGGGCTCCAGAACAATATGCCTTAATGGAGCCACTGCCCATAAAGGCTCGGTGGGGGACAGGGTCTTTATCTTCTCCTGGTTGTATCTTGACGAGGATGACATTGAAGCACACAGGCCAAAGATTATCATCCTGGATGAAGATAACAGACCCAAAAACTGAGAAAGGAGGTACGGGACAATTAAGTACAAGGCCTATACCATAAGGAACCTGAGGGAGATACCTCAGATAAAAAGGCTTTCGGAGGAGGAGATCTTCTCCATTGAGGTAACCTCTCTTGTATTCCCGTTTAAAACAAACAATTATGTTGTAGAAAAACTTATCAATTGGGATAATGTCCCGGATGACCCGCTTTTTATTTTGAACTTCCCACAAAAGGAGATGCTAAAAGAGGATCATTTTAATCTGCTTGCCAGTGCTTATCGAAGTGGAGAAAAGCAGAGGCTCCAGTCATTAATTAAAGAGATAAGATACACACTGAATCCTCACCCTGCCGGCCAGCTTGAATACAATATACCCACCTTCAGGGGGCAAAGGCTTAACGGTATTCAGCATAAGTACCGTGAGACAGTGCTGTTTTTTGCCAAGAGGGCTCAGACATGCCATGCCTACTGTACCTTCTGTTTTCGCTGGCCCCAGTTCATTGGCGATTCTGAACTCAAGATAGGACGTAATGATATTGGTATTTTGATAGACTATCTGCGGGAACATCCAGAGGTGACAGACCTTTTATTTACTGGCGGCGATCCAATGGTGATGAAGGCTTCATTGTTTGCCGAATACATAGACGCCATTATAGATGCTGATCTTCCAAATATCAAAAACATTAGGATCGGCTCAAGGGTGCTTACCTACTGGCCTTTCCGTTTTCTAACCGACGATGATTCTGGCCTGTTGCTTGAAACCTTCGATAAAATAGTTAGCTCTGGTATGCATCTGGCCTTTATGGCCCATTTCAATCATCCCAGAGAACTGGACACAAAAGAGGTTGTCGAGGCAATAGAAAAGATAAAGGAAACAGGTGCAGAGATTAGAACCCAATCGCCAATCCTTCGTAACATAAATGATGATCCAGACCTCTGGGCTGAGATGTGGGAGCGTCAGGTACAGCTTGGGTGTATCCCCTATTACATGTTTCTCGTGCGCGACACCGGGGCACAGCACTATTTTGGAGTGCCCCTTGTAGAGGCTTACAACATATTCAGGGATGCCTATCGCCAGGTAAGTGGTCTTGCAAGAACGGTTCGTGGCCCTGTGATGTCGACCACTCCGGGTAAAATACAGGTCCTTGGTGTGTCTTATGTACATGGCGAGCCTGTTATAAACCTCATAATGCTTCAGGGAAGAGATCCGGACTGGGTACTTAAGCCCTTTTATGCAGAGTACGATGAAAAGGCCTACTGGATTGATGATCTTATCCCTGCCTTTGGTAAGGAATACTTCTTCTTTGAAGACCAGTATGGCGATCTGGAATACTCGCTTTTTAGTGATCTAAATTAAGCAATCCTAAAAGGTAGTTCATATCTATATTTTCTCTGACTATCCGGGCCCAATTTTCAAGGGCCCGTAGTCTATACTCTCTGTAATTGGTAAGCCTATCAGTAGGTGGTAAACCCCTTCGTTGTCTTAGGGCCTGAATAATCTGCCATCGAAGGGCATCGTTGTCAAAGATACCGTGTATATAGGTGCCCCAGCACAGCCCGTTTGTTGTACCATCCATTAGTTCCTGTCCATGGGGAATCCGTTTAATACTGAACAGGCCATGCCCTTTGATTTCAGACCTGCCCATATGAATCTCATAACCTGATAGCTCTTCATCAACCCTTGAAAAGAAAGGGCCATCCTCAAGCATTCTTGCCTTGAGCTGACAGGTAACTTTTGGCCTTTCAAAAACCGTTTCTGTCTCAAGCAAACCAATACCTCTTGTCTCCTTTTCAGTACCTTCTATAAGCTCTGGATCCCGTATAACCTGCCCAAGCATCTGATACCCCCCACAGATTCCCACTACCGGGATGCCTTTTTTTACTGCCTTTCGGAGTGTCTCATCAATTCCCTGTTGTTTCAAAAACCTCAGATCCTTCATGGTATTTTTAGACCCGGGCACAATAACCATATCCGAGCTTAGTATGTCTTCACTGCGAAGACTGTAAAACAACGACACCTCAGGCTCAGCAATAAAAGGGTCGAAGTCTGTAAAGTTAGATATGAAGGGTATCCTCAGCACGGTTATCTTTACAGAGCGATTTATACCATAAATCCTTTCATTTGAAAGTGACAGTCCATCCTCCTCTGGCAAACCGGTCTCTTTTAAGTAGGGCAACACTCCAAGAACCGGTATTCCGGTCTTTTGCTCAATCAGCTCATTACCGGGCTTTAAAATATCGATGTCGCCACGAAACTTGTTTATTACAAATCCCTTAATAAATCTTGCATCCTCTCCAAGCAGTTTTACAGTTCCATAAAGGGATGCAAAGACACCTCCTCGGTCTATATCACCAATTAGCACTACAGGTGCATCAGTAAGCCTTGCCACTGCCATGTTAACGATCTCTTTATCCATAAGATTTATCTCGGCCGGTGAGCCAGCTCCTTCAATAACAACCACATCGTACTGGCTACTTATTTTCTTCCATCCCTCTACAACTGCCTGCCAAGCCCGGTCTTTGAACTCATAATAGTTCTTTGCAGTCATGGTGGAGTGTACCCTGCCAAGCAGGATCACCTGAGCCCCCTTTTCACCCTCTGCCTTCAACAGCACAGGGTTCATATAAACTGAAGGTTCAAGCCCTGCTGCCTCTGCCTGGAGGGCCTGTGCCCTGCCTATCTCTCCTCCGTCTTTCGTTACATAGGAATTAAGTGCCATGTTCTGGGCCTTAAAGGGTGCTACCCTGTAGCCCATATCCTTCAGTATCTTACATAAAGCGGCTACTATAAAGCTCTTTCCTACTCCAGAGCCGGTTCCCTGAAACATTAACGCCTTTGCCAATTGATAACCTCCCTGAGAAAGGCCATAACCTCTTTATGGTCTTTCAGATAGTAATCAACCTTGCAATTCAGGCCAACCCCAATGGATATTCCCCTTCCCTGAACCACCTTGAAGGCATCCTCATCAGTAACATCATCACCAATATACAGGGGAATGCGGTTGTTTCCATAACTTCCAAGTATCCACTCCACAGCATCACCTTTGTTCCAGGCGCTAATGGGTCTGATCTCAAAAACCTTCTTTCCTATGGTAATTCTGAATGTATCCAGGTACTCCCTTGTTATAAGTTTAAATTCCTTAAAAAGCCTGTTCAGATCCTTTACCCTCACCTTTCTAAAATGAACGCTTGTGGTAATTCCCTTGTCTTCTATTATTAATCCCTCAATACCCTGAAGTGACTCTTTCAGCCGATTCAGAATCTCGGCCATCAATATCTTTTCCCTTTCTGTCTCCCTGCTTACGATAACCTTCTCACCATCAAATATCTCTGCACCGTGGTTGCCGGCATAATATATCCCATCCACCGAGACCCTGTTCATAAGGTCATCCAGACTGCGACCACTAATTATAGCCAGAGGCAATACCTCTTTCAGTTCCTTAAGGACCTCTCTCATTTCATCTGACAGTACCGCCCTGTCTGGTGTTTCAACAATAGGGGTCAGGGTGCCATCGTAGTCAAGAAAGATAAATAATTCCCTGTCAGAAAGCTGTTCTTTCAGCTTCTGAAGGTTATCTAAAAGGTAAGTACATTTTTTGTTTTTGAAGGCTGCTATATCCACTATATCACCAAGTATATCGGTTATCCATCGGTAAATGTCATTATGTCTGACCTGCTGACGAAGCGACTCCATCCTTTCGGATTTCTCTTTATCAGACATTTTAAGGGCCTTCAGGATCTGCTCGGCAAAATCTTCCACATCATAAGGGTTTATCAGCAGTGCACCTTCAAGCTCATCAGCTGCACCTGCAAACTCGCTCAGTATTAAAACCCCCTTTTTGTCGACCTGGGAAGATATAAACTCCTTGGCCACAAGGTTCATACCATCATATATTGAGCTAACAACCCCCACATCTGCCATCCTGTAAAAGGCCACAAGTTCTGAAAAGCCAAGTTTTTTCTCTATATAGAGAATTGGTTGCCAGTTATCCCTTGAAAATCTCCTGTTAATTCTCTCTACCATGTCCTCTACAGCCTTTTTATAGCTAAGATAGGGCTCCTTTAACCTGGTAGCAGTTACAATCTGGACAAAAGTAAACCTGCCCCGGTAGCTCTTGTATTTTTCAAAGAATAGTTCAATGGCCTGAAGCCTTTTTATCAACGCCTTTGTGTATTCAAGTCTGTCTACACCTATACCAATGTAGCGGTTCTCAAGATTGTATTCCCTTTTTATGTTATTTATCACCCTGGAGGTAGCCTTTTTTATTGCCTGATCGTTGAATTTATCGAAGTCTATACTGATCGGATATGCCCTCAGTACTGTGGTATGTCCCCTGTAGGTGATCTTCTGCCTTAGCATATCAACCTCGGCATCAAGCAATTCCCTTACACAATCCATAAAGTTTTTAACAAAAAGTGGTATTTGAAATCCTATTAGATCGCTACCAAGAAGCCCCTCAACAAGTTCTCTGGCCTGAGGGCAGACCCTGAATACACTCCAGTCTGGCCAGGGGATATGCCAGAAATGTGCTATGGTGCTCTCTGGTAGTGTATCCCTCACAATCGAGGGCACCAGACATAGATGATAATCGTGTATCCATAACAGGCTATCCGGGGTCTTTTTTAAAATTTCAATTGTGGCCTCAGCAAAAAGCTGATTTACTTTTTTGTAGGATTGCCAGAAGCGTCGTCTGAAAAATACCCTTTCAAGGGTAATATGGCATAAGGGCCACAGCATACGGTTGGAGTAGCCATGGTAATAATTATCTATGTCAGTAGAAGACAGCCATACCCTCCGCAGGGTGTAGGCAGGTTCATCCGGGGGAACCTCTATAGTGTTGTTTTCATCCACCACCTCACGGTCAGCAGAGCCACTTCCCCAGGCTATCCATACACCAGAGGTGGTTTTCAATACATCGTCAAGCGCGGCAGTTACACCACCTGCCGGTGTTTCTATCTTTATATTTGAGGCAACCTTCTTGTGAATATAAGGCTCTCTGTTGGTTACTATTACAAGCCTTTTATCGGTAAAGCCTTTATCAACTAATGTGCGTAGTTGATCAGTCATCAGAGCTCGATAATCCTGCCCTCCCCATATTCAAGATAATACCATATGGATAGATAGTCTCTTATCTGTCGGGTGATGAAGAAGTTGTTTCTTACATGCTCCCTTCCCCACTGTCCCATTCTTCTTGTCATTTCCGGGTTGTTTAAAAACTGTCTGATTCGGAAGGCAGCCCCTTCTACAGAGTATACAAGGAATCCTGTAATACCGTTTATGATCTGAAGAGGGATTCCACCTACAGCACCACCAATCACCGGTTTACCCTTCCACATGGCCTCCGACACAGTAAGCCCGAACCCCTCTTTTATTGATTTCTGTAACACCACAGTGGCAGCCCTCTGAAGGGCATTGATTTCAAGGTTACTGTCGGGCGGAAGCATCAGGATATATATGTCAGGATCATCGGAGGCATAGTTTTTTACTTCCTCTAATACCTCAGCCCCTTCAGGGTCGTCAGTAGCAGGGCTACCGGCAAGAACAAGTATACAATCGTTGTAGTGTTTAACCATCCGGTAAGCCTTTATAACCCCAATGGGGTCCTTGAACCGATCGAACCTTGATACCTGAAGTATCATGGGCCTGTCTGCAGGAATCCCGTATTTATCCAGTACACTACAGATCTCCTCTTCAGTCAACTCCCTGTTTTTCTCGCTTATCGGATCAATTGATGGTGGCACAATGAATTCAAAACGCTTTCTTCCTCTGGCAAACTTTGAGATGGAAAAAATCGCTGCATCGTATTTTTCATAATATCTCATAAGATAGTCACATATCCCCTTTGCAGGCATGGAAAGGTCTATATGGCAACGCCAGAGCCACTTGCCACTTCCCTGTCTTCTGAAATCCACAAGGGCCGATGGCTGGGGATCATGTATAAAGACCATATCGGCATCGAGATTTAGCCTCTGGGCATTCCTTCTGTTAATCTCATAGTGGTATTCAAACATCTCTTCTGTAAATTCTATTTCCTTTCCCTGGAGGGCATTGTGCATCTTTTTAGTTATATCAAAGAACCTGTTATCGCCTTCGATAATCTCCCATCTGGCATCTATACCCAGGCTCTGAAGGAAGGGTATCATCCTGTGAAGTATCTCGGCAACCCCACCTCCTGCCTTGGTAGAGTTGATATGCAGAAAAGACCTGCCCTGAAGATGTTCGCATAGTTTTTCGATTATAACCAGATCACCTGCTGGTGAAAGCCCTCTATAAAGCTCTATCATCGCTTTCCACCTTCCTCGAGTAATCTCCTCTGGATAGTCTTTTCTATATACCCCCTTATACCCTCAATAGTGTGCATAAAGGGGTCTATCCCCCTTATCTCCTCAGCAAGGGCCTTTTCTCCAAGACCATGCTCTATCCACATGGTAAAGTCGTCAATTGAATTGTCAAGCCTTGTACGGGCCTCATAAAAGTGATAGTAAATGCACTTTGCATCTATGGTCTTAATTGCATGAAGGAACTCTGTAAGATCATATACCCTGATCCCCACCGGGTACACATAGGTTATGGTTTCATTAAAATAAAACTCATTGCCTGGGAAAACCACCCTGGGTGTAGGAAACTCTTCTAAAAAGGCCTCAATCACCTGAATTAATCTTTTCCTTAATTCTTCAATATCCTGAAACTCAAAGGGATCTATATTTGATAGTCTTTCAGCAAGGGCCCTTTCTTCAAGCGACTCGCCGGCCCATTGGGCAAAGTCGTTTGTGTAACTCAGGTCGTGGGCCTTCATGAAATACTGATAGGTATGATGAAATATGGACTCCGGGCCAACCGTTTTCAGTATTTCAAGCAGTTCTTTAATAGACTGGGCCTTACGACCTGTTGAAATAAGTACTGTGCTACAGGCTTTGAATTCAAAGAATCCGTTTATTTCTGCCAATCCTTCTCCTCCCTGAGATAAACAGTTCTGTGTGGAAATGGTATCTCAATACCTTCTTCCTTGAACCTCTTGAATATACGTTTTCTTAGTTCATGCTGAACAAGATACTGATCAACAAACTCCTTGACCTGACAGATCAGGGTAAAATCAAGGGAACTGTCACCAAAGCCCGGGCTGAACCTCACAAAGGGCTCTGGTTCTCCAAGCAGCCCTGGTATTTCGCCAACAGCAGACTTGGCAATATCTAAAAGCACCTTCTCCACATACTCCGGGTCAGAGTCGTAGCTTACACCAACTGTAATCTTTACAGACATCCTCTTAATTGGAAGATAATAGTTGGTAATTATGCTTTGAGCCAGTTTACTGTTTGGTATAAGCACCATGTTGTTTGGCAGCATCCTTATACGGGTTGTTCTCCAGGTAATATCCTCCACATATCCCTCTTCGCCTGTCTCAAGTTTTATAAAGTCCCCTACCCTTATGGTCCTCTCAAGCATTATATGAAGACCTGCAAACATATTGGCAAGGGTATCCTGTAGTGCAAGGGCAACTGCAAGACCTCCAACACCAAGGGCAGTAAGAAGTGGTGTTATTGATATCCCGAGCCCACTTAATATCAACAGCCCGCCTGTTACAAGAACTATGCCCTTGATAGTAGCATTAGCCAGGCCTGTTGCCGGCACCGGACTTTTAGCCTTTTCAACATAAAACCTGAATATCTTACCAGATAATGTGGTTAAAGCTACCGTAACTGAAAGCACTATGGCCACATAGATTATCTTTTTAATGTATTTTGTATATTCAGGTGGAAAACCAGAAAAGGCAATACCAAGATAAAGGGACAGGGCTACCACCCAGAATATTGTAGGTGTTTTTAGGGTCTTTATAACAACATCATCGATGGTGGTGTCTGTCTTTTTTGCCCATCTGTTGAGCATTCTGAAGGCAATCTCCCTCAGAATAAAAAGCACCGTTACACTAACAAGAACAACAATAGAAGGCATTATTAGTTGATTAAGATTGTTCACCTACGCACCTCCTCTGTTGTCTTTTTCCACGGCCTCCTTTATTTTTGTAAAAATATCCGGGATCGCTGATGAAACACGATCCCAGCTCGATATCAAAGGCACACCTAATGGGTCTTTCATTATTATTTCAGCAGCCTGTCTTATCCCTTTAGTAAATGTCTCCACGGCAAGGCTTTCCTCGTGACGATCGAAATACAGGCCATTTATTGCTGCATCATCCTCGTAACGCTTCAACATGTCCTGGGCCGTTCTCATATAGGTAGAAATTAATGTGTTGAAAAACCCCTCTGAAAAGACTATTCCCTCGGATGCAAGGGTTCTGAACAGGGATTTACAGATGTCAACACACATCTTATGAAGTCCCTTTGAAGCATCAGAGGGTGAAAGCTCCTGATGCTTATGTTCGTAATTTTCAGCGATGTCGACCTGACATACCCTTCGTAATGATGTATTTCGGTAAACCTCTGCAAGCACTCCTACCTCAAGACCCCAATCACCAGGAATCCTTATAACCCTTGAAAGATCGGTAACCATCGAGAACTCCCCGGCAAGAGGATATCGAAAGCTATCGAAAAACATCAAAAGCTGGTTACTATAACCAAGGATTTTCTGTAATGCCCTTATCAGTGGAGTTACAAGCAGCCTTGTTACCCTTCCATGGAGTCTGTCTGTAACCCTGCTGTAATAACCCTTACAGAAATGGTAATCAAGGTTAGGATTTGTTACCGGATAAGAAAGCCTGGCCAGCATTTCTCTGTTGTAAGTAACAATGTCGCAATCATGAAGCACGATTGCATGAAATCTCTGCTGAGAGAGTATGTACCCATAGGCCATCCAGGCCGATCGTCCCTTTCCCTGCTCACCTATAGGCAGTTCAGCCGACTCAATCTCATGGTATATCTCTGACAGCCTTTTACCATCGTTCCAGATAACAACGGTTTTCTGAGGCAGTACCGAGAAATACTCCTTGGCATGCTCGAATTGCTCCATGGTTGCAGGGCCAAGGGTTACAACCACTTCATCTATATATCTGACCTTTTTAAGGTTCTCAATTATTCCCTTCAGGGCCTCTCCCTGAAGCTCGGAATAAAGGGATGGCAACACAAGGGCAATGGGTCTATCTGAAGCGTACCAGGTAAGCTCGGCCTCTATTCTTTCAAGATCAAATCTTCCTAATTTGTGAAAAGTGGAAACAATACCGGTCTGATAGAAATCGGACATTTGATCCTCCTAAGCTAAACTATATATTCAGGATTATACCATAAAACAAATCAGGAGATTAGATGGTGCTTGAGAGGGTTTCTCGGACACTATGGAGGACATTCAGCACAAACAGATGCAAACAATGTGGTGCTAAGGTAACGATCTCCTCTATCTGGCAGGATGACCACTATAGTGCCTTCTTTAAGTTCTTTAGCCTTTTTCAATGCAACAACCATGGCAGCTCCACTGCTCATACCTACAAAGAGACCTTCCTCCACAGCGAGCCTTCTTGCCATCTGGTAGGCACTGTCGTCATCCACATTGTGTTTTTCATCAAGTTTTGAGGGATCATAAATCCCTGGCACAATGGCCTCAGACATATTCTTTAGCCCCTGTATCTTATGACCCAGGTTTGGTTCAACTCCAATTATCTTGATATCCTTATTGTACTCCTTCAGTCTCTGGCTTGAACCCATCAATGTGCCGGTGGTACCCATTCCAGCCACAAAATGGGTTATCTCTCCCTTTGTTTGCTCATAAACCTCCCTGCCAGTGGTCTCATAGTGGGCCTTTATGTTTGCCGGATTATTGAATTGGTCTGGCATGAAGTACTCGCTCCTTGCCTCATCAAAAATCCGATGGGCAAGCCTTATTGCACCATCTGTGCCCTCCTGGCCGGGGCTCAAAATAAGCTCGGCACCAAAGGCCTCGAGGGTCTTTCTTCTTTCAAGGCTTACACACTCGGGCATAACAAGCTTGACTCTGTATCCCCTGGCAGCACCAACCATGGCAAGCCCGATACCTGTATTTCCACTGGTAGGCTCCAGTATTGTAAGGCCAGGCTTTAGCCTTCCATCTCTTTCAGCCTCCTTTATCATGTAATAGGCTATTCGGTCCTTTACAGAGCCACCAGGGTTGGCACCTTCAAGCTTTGCATAAAGTCTTACCTTAGGATTAGGGTTAATCCGCTCTAAAAGCACTAAAGGAGTGTTACCTATACTATCCAGAACGCTCATACTTTAATGTTATTTTTATATTTTTTTCAGAACCTGTCTATTTTATATTCTGAAAAGAGATTTTTGCAAATGAAATGACATAAATTAAAAATAATATACCTGGAAAGAAACGGTAATCCTTTGATGCAGGAAAGTTGAGAAATCTTTTTTAGTCTTTCAGACAGGTCCTGCTTTCAGGATCAGACCGAGACAGCATGTGTTGAGGATAGCATTTTCTGGTCCTCTGAATCAGCCTCTGAAGAACCCTCTGGCATATAACCTATTCGTATACACCCCCAGTGTTTTCCATTAACAAAGATAGGGGCTGAAATATCATTAACAAGTTCTCCTCCCACCTCTTTAGGCCTTCTAAAGGCCTGACCTATAACCTTCTCGGATCGTGCACCCTTCAGGGAAACCTGATCTTCCATAATCACACCCGATCTACCGGGATCAAGATGTACAGGCATATAACCGTTTCTGTCCATAATAACCACATAAATTATACGACTGTCAAGTGACTTCCATTTTTTCAACAAGGGTAAAATCTGAACCTCAAAATAGTTATCAGCACCACTGGCATACCTGTTTTCATCGACCTTTTTGTATGTATTACCTAACAGGGTGTCTTCTGAAATCAGACCAGAAGAC
>JAADIE010000013.1 GCA_013151495.1 Nitrospirota bacterium
GCAAGTTTCAGATAGATCTCAAACTCCCTGATTGCCTCAGCAGGTCTGTTAAGATCAAAGGCCAGTACAACTGCCATGTTTCTGTGAGCATAAATATGATTTGGGTCGTACTGGAGGGCCTTTTTGTATTCGTTAATAGCTATCTCAGGCTTACCTATGTTTCTATAACAGGTACCCATATCAACTCTTACATCAGTGTTCGATGGATCAAGCTCGAGGGCCTTTGAATAGGCCTGAATTGCTTCGGAGAATCTCTTTGAGTCCATAAGTGTATTGCCAAGCTTTATCCAGCCATTCAGGTTTGATGGATCCTCTTTAAGTATCGTTTTTAGCTGTTTTATAATCTCATCGGTACTTACTTGCTGTTTAAGGGTACCACCAGTTGTGGCAGGTGGTGTATATGAGGTATTGGCATTATTGTTTTTACATGAGGTGGCAGCTATCATAACAAACAACACTATAAATAGCCATATCTTTTGTTTCATAAGGATCTCCCTTTTGTTTCTAATAATCATTACTAATTTTATAGAAATACCATGTACATATTCAAGGAGTGGAACCATGGATCGACCCTACATACCCGGCTTTATTATTAAGAGACTAAATATGATTATGCAGAGGTAGAAGATTCTCTTTTTTAAAAAAAAAGGGCAGCAGGTGGGGAGGGAACCCTGCTGCCTCAAAAAGAGGGAAGGAGGACACGAGGCGTAAAGCCGGTTATTAATAAATAGAGCGTATCCTGCCAGTATGTCTGTCGAAAATTATTGTATCGATCACCCTTTTACCATCCATAACATTAATCTTCATAAATCTACCTTTTATATCCACAACAATTATGCTATAGCCTTTTTTACTGTAATACTGTGACAATGCATGTTTGGCTTCATTAACACTGATATTATGCTTTTGCATACCGTATATTGAGGCCATCGGGCAATAATCACCATAAGGAGTAACCCATCTTTTTGATGGCCAAGCAAAGGCTACAACTGTAACTCCAAACAGTAATATCGTTATAATAATTGCTGTTATAGTTAAATTCCTGAACCTTTTCATACTTAATTTATACCAAAGAAAATTGAATAAAATATGAAGAAGACAGGATTAAAAAAAGGAGTAGAGTTATACAAAAGGCAGCCAGGGTAAGGTTCTGGCTGCCTTTTGTGATAGGGTAATGAGGCCGTAGAAGGACCTCATTAACGGGAGTAGGGTGCTCTATAGTTCTCATTGTAACCTTTAAAAGGGGAAAAAGCTTTTTCGGTGTCTCTTTTTGGTTCAGTCCAGTGTTTATAGTTTCTCTGCTGATAGGTATTTTTGTTTGTCCAGCCCATCATGCCAGGTCCCATACCATAACTGTTCATCATACCAGAGCCATTCATCATCATACCCATCATTCCATGGCCTCTGCCAATGGCACCACTTCCTGAACCTCCAGTCCTACCATAACCAGAGGCAAAAGCACTTAGGGTCATGGCTATCAGGGTTACAAAAGTTAAAGTAGTCAGAAGTTTCTTCATTTTTAACCTCCTGGGTATTTTTTTGAACTATCTCTAACTCTAAAGTTTAGTTCTTGGTATAAAGCTTAGCTATTTTTTGTGAAACAAAGATGAAGAAAGATTGAAAAAATTATGAAGGCCTCAATGTAGCAGAAGTCTATTTTCATATTTTCTTCATATTTTATTTTTAGAATACCCCAGAAGATGACAGGACGAAGACTTATAGGGCTGATTGCTGTTTTGACAATAGTAATGCTTGGTGGTACAAGTTCGAGGGCAGAGGAGATCACCTTGATGGATGTGGAAAGGGTTACCGATCTTATAATGAGTCCGGGTTGCAATTATATGTATACCCTCACAAACTGTCCATCTGCTGAAGCAGAACAGATGCGAGAGATAGTAAAGGATAAACTCAGAAATGGAGAATCTGCAGAGGCAATACTTAATTACTTTGAAGAGATTTATGGCCCACGGGTGCTGGCTCAGCCTAAAAAGAAGGGTTTCTATTTTGTTGCCTGGTGGTTTCCGTATTTTCTGATTTTTGATGTCTTCCTTTTAATTGGCCTTATCCTTTATGTATGGCAAAGAAGAGGTAAAAAGGCTGGAGGAAGTACGAAGGAGCAGGGAGAGCAGGAGACTGACACGGCCGAGATGGATTCTCTGCTTGAAGAAGAGCTCAGGAGGTTTAAGGAATGAAAAATCTTCTTAAGGCCCTATTTATAATACCTTTAGTTATTCTGATTGGAGTGTTACTTACTGGTGTTTTCTCTGGGAAGGAAAAGACGGCTCGCAAGCATCCACGACCAACACTGGGTGAAAAGGCGAGGGATTTCGCCTATCCAGACATAAATGGCAAGATAGTCAGACTGTCAGACTATTTTGGTAAAAAGGTTGTACTTCTTAACATATGGGCCACCTGGTGTTCGTCATGCAAAAAAGAACTTCCTACTGTTCAGAAGATCTACGAGAAATTAAAGGGCGACGACTTTGAGGTTTTGGCTGTAAGTATCGATGCCCTGGGCAGAAAAGCTGTTGAACCATTCATGAAGAAATACGGCTTAAACTTTCCTGTGTTGCTTGATACCACAGGTTCAATACAGTTGCTATATGGGACTACAGGTGTGCCTGAAACCTTTATTATAGATAAAAATGGCAGGGTAGCTTATGTGGAGATAGGTGCCGGAGATTGGACAGCCCCTGAAAAGATAGCCCTTCTAAGGAGTCTTATGAACGAGCCAGACAGGGAGGTGATTGAATGAAAAACACCAGAATGGTAATTCTTGCTCTTGTCGTAATTGGTGCCTTTGGTTATCTACTTTTCATGGGGATGCAGGAAGGAAGTATGTACTATCTGGAGGTTTCTGAATATCTAAAAAAAATAGATGAACTTGGTGACAGAAAGGTCAGGGTAAATGGAAGGGTGGTAAAGGAGAGCCTTGATTTCGACTCGAAAAATCTGGTTTTAAGATTCCTGCTGATGGACATAAAATCGGACGATAAGCTCAGTGTTCTCTATCATGGCTCTCCACCAGATCTGCTCGGTCAGGATGGTGTTACTGCCGTGGCAGAAGGACATTTTGATAAATCACAAAGGGTCTTTCTTGCTAACCAGTTACTTGTGAAGTGTCCATCAAAATACGAGAGAAAGGAAAAAGGAATATGATCGAGGCAGGTGGTTATTTTATTTTATTGTCTCTGGTACTCTCTGTTGGAATTATTATCTTTCTGATGAGTGGCCTTTACAGAAAGGATGGCCGACTGATTGAGGTTGCGTACAGGGCTTCAAAAGGTATTTTTGTGCTACTTACAATTGCCTCAGCAATGATGGTTTATTTTTTTGTTACCGACAACTTCAGAGTCGAGTATGTGGCATCTTATTCGGAAAAGGCCCTGCCAGTGTTTTATAAGGTTACGGGACTGTGGGCAGGCCAGAAAGGCTCTCTTCTTTTCTGGGTATGGCTGCTGTCTTTATTTACTGTTGCGGTGGTCAGAAAAGATGAGAAACGGCCAAATACATCTTATTTGCCTTATGTGTTGCTTGTTCTGAACAGTACGATTCTGTTTTTTTTGATTCTATTAAACTTTGTAACCCCTCCCTTTGAGCTCAACAGGGTAGTGCCTTCTGATGGTAACGGATTGAATCCGCTTTTACAGAACCCTGGCATGGTTTTTCATCCTCCAACACTTTATCTTGGCTATGTAGGCTTTACAGTTCCCTTTGCCTATGCAATGGCTGCTCTTATAACAAAGGACCTGGGTGAGTGGTGGATCAAAAGAACACGGGCCTGGACACTATTTTCCTGGGTATTTTTGACCCTGGGTATTGTTTTTGGTGGCTGGTGGGCTTATAGAGAGCTTGGATGGGGTGGTGTATGGGGATGGGATCCTGTTGAGAACTCTTCCCTGATGCCCTGGTTAACCTCAACCGCCTTTTTGCATTCGGTTATTATTCAGGAAAGAAGAGGAATGCTGAAGGTGTGGAATATAGTACTAATATTGTTGACCTTTTCTCTTTGTATCTTTGGTACCTTTATAACACGAAGCGGAGTAATTACATCCGTTCATGCCTTTGGGCAGTCATCGGTGGGGTATGTATTTCTTGGATTTCTTTTCCTGATCGTCCTTGTCGGTGGGTATTACCTTTGGAGCAGGTACCATATATTAAAAGAGAAAAACCCAAGGATTGAATCAATTATTTCCAAAGAGAGTTCTTTTCTATATAACAATATAATCCTTTTTGGGCTTGCCTTTGCAACCTTCTGGGGAACTATTTTCCCGCTAATCGTGGAGGCAGTTAAAGGTATAAAGATTTCTGTTGGGCCTCCCTTTTTCAATAAAGTTAACTCCCCGCTGTTTTTGCTCCTTTTGATACTTATGGCTATCTGTCCGTTGCTTGCCTGGAGAAGGACTTCCTGGCAGAGTATAAAAAGAAACTTTCTTATGCCAACTCTTTTGATGATCCTCTCGGTACCTGTACTTGTATTTCTTGGTGTTGATGGCATAATGCCACTTTTTTTCTTTTCCTTTTGTTTATTTGTAATCTTCTCTCTGATAAAAGAGTTTTATATAGGCACTAAAGCAGGTGTTGTGCATAGAGGACTGTCTTGGTCTCAGGCCTTCTGGACCCTTGTTTCCAGAAACAGAAGAAGGTATGGTGGCTTCCTGGTTCATATAGGTATTGTACTGGTAATCGTTGGTCTTGCAGGTTATGGTTACTTTCAGTACAAGGAGAGCTATACATTAAAGCCAGGCAGCATAATTAATGTGAAGGGCTATACACTGAAGTATGTAACACTGCAGAATGTAAGAATGAAAAACTATACTGCTGTCAGGAGTATTATTGAGGTCTCCAGGCCAGGAGGTGGTTACCTGGACACTTTAAAGCCAGAAAAGAGATTTTATAGAAGAAACGAGCCAACCACAGAGGTAGCAATAAGAAGTGGTCTACTTGAAGATCTGTATCTGATACTCAATGGATGGGATGGAGAGGGTAATATCACCCTTACAGTGGTTATTAACCCCTTGATTACATGGACATGGATAGGAACAGCTGTGGTGGTATTGGGAATTATATGGTGTGTTTACCCGGTAGGAAGAAAGAGTAGAGAGCTTGAGATTCTTGAGAAGGAGCTGATAATAGCCTTCAGGGAGGTAACAGAATCATGATTTATTCTGTATTATTCGTTTTAACAGTAATTATTGTTGTTTATTCGATTTTACCATTAGTAAAGGAAAAATACTGGCCCTTTGTTAATGTTAAAAGACTAAAAGAGATCTCTGAGGAAAAAACCACGGGTATGTGGGCCATAACAGATATTGAAAACGAATATCAGATGGGTAAACTCACGGAGAAGGATTATCAATTACTCAGAGAACAGTTTAAAAGGGAGATTATTCCCCTGCTCAAGAAGGAACAGGAACTGGTTGGTTCAGGTGGCCTGAAGGAAAGGGTAAACGGTGATCTCGACGATGATGTCAGGCAGAAAATGTTGATGGAGGTTTTGAGAATATGTGGAAAAGATATGTCTTCTTAGTTCTTTTTCTTGTGGTGATTTTTAATGGAATGGTCTGGGCTATTCCGCTGAAGGTTGTTGTCAATAATGCAACTACTGGTGATAGACTTTCAGAGTATCCCTTTGATATAGAGATACTTGATGAAA
>JAADIE010000051.1 GCA_013151495.1 Nitrospirota bacterium
GACTACTTTATCTTACCTACAAAGAGCTTTCCTATGGACAGCTTAATTTCAGGGCTATGGGACTGGTTTATACAACAATACTTTCAATAGTTCCTCTTCTTGCCGTTACCTTTTCTGTCCTGAAGGCCTTTGGTGTGTATAACATAATGACACCGATACTGCTTAACCTCTTTGCTCCACTGGGAGAAAAGGGTGTGGAGGTAACAAACAGGATTATTAATTTTGTAGAAAACATAAAGGTGGGTGTGCTTGGTGCCGTTGGGCTGGGTCTATTGATATACACGGTGGTTTCATTGATACAGAAAATAGAGGATGCATTCAACTACATCTGGAATGTTAAGAGACCCAGGTCTCTGGCAAGGAGATTCAGTGACTATATGAGCGTGATACTTATTGGTCCTGTCCTGATTTTTGCTGCAATGGGTGTAACAGCTTCAGTAATGAGCACATCTTTGATGAAAAAGCTTGAACATATAGAGCCCTTTGGGACAATTATACTTTATACAGGAAAACTTGTACCCTATCTGCTTGTATGCGGTGCCTTTACCTTTGCCTATGTCTTTATTCCCAATGTGAAGGTGAAGTTTCGTTCGGCCCTGGTTGGTGGACTGGTAGCAGGTGTTATGTGGGAGACCACGGGATGGCTTTTTGCCTCTTTTGTAGCAGGCTCAACAAAGTATACTGCCATTTATTCAGGCTTTGCCATTTTGATTATGTTTTTTATCTGGATATACCTTAGCTGGCTTATTCTTTTAATAGGTGCTGTAATTACTTACTACCATCAATATCCGCAGCTACTTTCTGTCAAGAAAGAACTTATCATGATGAGTAACAGATTGAAGGAGAGGCTTGGTTTTGTGATCATGTATTTAATTGCCTACAATTTTCATCATAATCTGAAATGCTGGAGCATCGATTCACTTGTGGATAAACTGGCCCTTCCCTTACCACCTGTTCAGGACATAATTACAGTGCTTGAAAAGGGAGGTTTGATTACAGAAACAGGAGATGATCCTCCCTGTTATCTTCCAGCCAGAGATATAGAAACAATTAAACTGGCAGAACTTTATCAGGTTATAAGATATGCTGGCGAGGATACCATGAACATTGAAGAAAGGTTTCTCGGGATACCCGAGGTAAAGAACCTGCTCGACAGTATAGACAGGTCAGTACAGACAACCCTGGCAGACCTGACACTGAAAGACCTAATAAAATAACACTACCGCTCTATAATTAATTTAAGTATTACAAGCAGAACTGTACCAAGAGCAAAAAGCAGCCCACCTACCAGAGCCCATTTGGCACCAGGCTCATAGCTTACCTCTATCAGGGCCCTTGGAACCGGGTTAAGAGAGATCTGTTTCAGATAGACACCAACTCCAGAGATGAGGCCAGGCTTGTTAGGTGCAATTTTTAAAACACGGTCGATACCTGAGCGATCTTTAACACCAAGTTCTGCTTCCATCCAGACAATATAACCCTGACTGGTTTCATAGTTAATCCTGTCTAACCTGATTTGTTGTCCATCTGGCAGGACTGCTACGGCCCCCTGATACAGGACCCCGTAAAGATGAAAGGCAGATGCAGAACTAATGAGATGGGCCAGCATTATAAAACAGAATCCAATATGTATAATCTGGGGTGATATAACAAGAAGGAGATTGCGGCCTGATTGCTTTTTTATCAATGACTCTGCACTACATGCAAGGGTGTTTATTACAAGCAATACAAGTACAGCCATTGAGCCATAAAGCCACCATGTAGCTGAAAGAGGGGCCCCTTTTAACCACATGAACAGTCCCATCTGATTTATAGTTCTGTAGGACGGATTAGTAGGCATTATAAATGCCCCGGCAACTAACAGAATAATCAACAGACCCGTTAGTATGTTTGTCGTTCTAAGGGAAGTTAAGACTCTAATAATAGTGTTCATAATCAATCTCCTGGTTTAAAAAGAGTGAGAGCTTTTCATTAATAACCCGACTCCAAGATAGGTAAAAAGCACAACTGCATAACCAACTACACCTACAATGGCAACAGGCTTTCCTCGCCAGTATGGCCTGTACCTGAGATGCAGATACAGTGTATATACAAGCCATAGCAGGGTGGTCCAGAGTTCTTTGGGAGTCCAGAGCCAGTAAGTTCCCCAGGCATAGAAGGCCCAGATTCCACCAAAGATCATGGAAAGTGAAAAGAGAAGATAGCCAATAAGTATGGTGAGGTATTGATATTTTTCCAGTGTTTTTTCCGTATTTTTTATATACATCAGACCTAATAGGGCTGCTATACCAAAAAGCCCGTATGATAAAAAGGACAATGTAACATGAAGCTCAAACCAGAAGGTTCTTAATACTGGTGGCAGTGGGGCTGATGAAGCTGTTGCCAGGGCACCAGAAAGAGAAAATATTGCACATAAAAGGGCCACCATAGAAGTTAAGAGTTTTCTGTTTTTTGGGTCAACATAATAGTAAATTGGAAGATAAAAAAGGGCGGTTGTAAGTGACAGAAAAATCAGGGTATCATGAAGGCCTACAAGAGGCAATCTTCCTAACATTAGCCCTCTTGAGATAAGGTAATAAGACTGCAACAGAATTGCAATAAATAAAAAGGCCCTGTGAAACAGGGCTGACAGATAAAATATTGTTGCTATATAAGGTATCATGGAAATACCTTCCCCCTGTTGAGGATCATTTTATGGTCAAAGAGCCTTTTAATGCCTTTCATTAGATCCATCTCATTGTTATGAATTTCCATGTCTATGTAGTCTGCCTTTGTAAGTCCAACTCCATGCTCACCAGAGATAGTGCCACCAAGTTTGAGGGTCTCCTGAAAGATTTCCTTTACCATAGAAAGGGCCTTTTCGTACTGCTTCTGATCCTTTTTGTCAACCATGATATTTACATGAATGTTACCATCACCTGCATGACCAAAACTTGCAATTGGAATTTTATACCTCTGTGAAAGCTGCTCTAAAAATTCTATTATATCAGGAATTCCTGTTACAGGTACTACTATATCTTCATTTATTTTGGTGGGTGAGATATGGTAAAGGGCTGGTGATATTGCCCTCCGAGTTGCCCATATTTTCTGTTGTGTAATGCTATCGTCAGCAACCTCAACGGAGGCCCCCATCCTGTTACATATATCCACCACCCTTTCTGTTTCTCTTTGTACTGTTTTAACAGGCCCGTCGAGCTCGATTAAAAGTACTGCCTCAGCGTCTTTAAGACCGGAGGGGTTGTAACTCTCGATGGCCTCTATGGTTCTTCTATCCATAAACTCCAGGGTTCGTGGAATTACCTTCTGGCTTATTATCCTGGGAACTGTCTCGGTAGCCTTTCGCAGGCTTGAATAAAAGGCAAGCAGGGTTATGACAGTTTCTGGTTCTGGTAAAATCCTCAGCCCTATCTTGGTTATTATTGCAAGGGTACCTTCAGAGCCCACAAGAAGGCTCTTCAGGTCGTAACCTACAACTCCTTTTTTGGTTCTTACACCAGCTTCTATTACCCTGCCATCTGGCAGTACAGCCTCAAGATATTGTACATAATCCCCTGTAACACCGTACTTTATTGCCCGTGGGCCACCGGCATTAACAGCCACATTGCCCCCTATTGTACAAAAATCCATAGATGCTGGATCAGGGGGATAGAAAAAACCCTTAATGCCAAGTTCCTTCTGGAGCCGTCCGTTTATTACGCCCGGCTCAACCATCACAAAGAGATTATCAGTGTCGATCTCAAGTATACGATCCATTCTCTCCAGGCTCAGGACTATGGCATTGTCTACCGGAACTGCAGAGCCGGTTGTTGATGTTCCAGCACCTCTTGGAATTATGGGCAGGTCATTTTCATAGGCAAACTTTGTGAGCTTTACCACATCTGTAATGTCTTCAGCCCAGACGACTGCGGAAGGAGGCTTTTTTATCTTTGAGGCATCAAAGCCATAACATAATAGGTCGGCCCTTTCTGTACTAACTTTACCTGAACCAATAATACCCTTTAGTCGTTCCATTGGGAAAACTGAGAGATTAATCTCTGGAGTTCTTCTTGTTGTGATTTATTGAGAGGACTAAACTCGACGGCTATTTCATAAAGCGGCTTGAAATCATCATCAACTTTCTGTGTCTTTTTAAGAGTGGCCCTTACAACAGTGCCTGTTAACTTAAAACCACATCTATCATCCTTACGAAGCTCTATATAGCATTTACTACCAGGGTTAAGTCTCTTCTCTGTCAGGAAACAGATGCCACCCAGACTGATATTCTGTACAACTATATCAGCTTTATAGATTACATTACCGGCCAGTTCACCAGTAACGGTAACTCTCTTGAATCTCCTTCTCTCGGTCAATCAGGCCTCCACAAACTCCATTGACAGCACCTTTGATACACCGGCCTCTTCCATGGTTATACCGTATAGATAATCAGCCGCCTCCATTGTCAAACGGTTATGAGTGATGATTACGAACTGGATGTTTTTGGAAAGCTCTCTTACCATCTCCCTGAAGCGGATTACATTGTTTTCATCTAAAGGGGCGTCTGCCTCATCAAGTATACAAAGGGGGGTGGGTTTAAGTAGGAAGCCGGCAAAAAGCAGAGCCAGTGCAGTGAGAGCCTTTTCACCGCCTGACAGTAGATTGATATTCTGTAGCTTTTTACCCGGGGGTTGGGCAATTATATCAATGCCTGATTCAAGGATGTTTGATTCATCAGTTAGCCGAAGCTCTGCATGACCACCACCAAAGAGGATTTTAAAGACCTCTGCAAATTTCTGGTTCAGGCTCTCAAAGGCCTCCTTTAGCCGTTTTCTGGTGGTACGGTTTATCCTTGCAATAGCCTCTTCAAGCTCCTCTATAGATTGAACAATATCGTCGTGCTGACTTTGCAGGAACTCGTAGCGTTCATTAAGTTTTTTGAACTCATCAAGGGCTGCAAGATTCACCTCTCCCATTGCCTCCATTTTCTGCTTCAGCTCCTGTGCCATCTGACGATCATTTTCTATGTCCTGACTCAAGGGGATCTGGCTGTCAGTGATATCTGTCTGATATTTTTCCTTAATCGACTCAACCAGGTTTCTAATTCTTATGGAAAGTTCTGTCTGTAGCAGGTCCTTTTCATGAAGTCTCTTAGATAGATCATCTAACTTTTGTCTTACTTCATGAAGCCCCTGTTGAAGCTCATGCTGTTTATGCCGAAATTCATCAAGTACATCCTTACGGGCCCTGATTTTTTCTTTAAGGAAGGCTGCCCTGGAGACCTCCTGCTTTAGCCTGTTTTCGATATCAATTAGCTCTTCTTTCAGCTCTTTAACCCGTGCTTCCTTTTTCTGAATTTCTTCGTCCAGGGATCTGCGTTTGCTGGCTGAGTTCTGGATCTCTCTTTTTAAGGAGTCCAGCTGGCGTTTTGTGTTATTAAGTCGTTCCCTCTGGGCATTGTACCTGATTTTTAACTCGGTAAGCTCCTCTCTTTTTATCTCAAGTTCCGATTTCTGGCTGACGACATCATCCTGCAGAATCTGTATGTCTGATTCGAGCTCAAATCTCTTCTGTTCCCGGGCCTTTATTTCGTCCCTCTTTTCTTTTAACCGGGCATTAGATTCCTGGATTTCCTTTTTTAGCTGTTCAAGTTCAAGACTAATGAAATCTGCTTTCTTTTTATACCTGTTAAGCTCATCCTGAACTCTGTTAGCGGCAGTCTTTATGTGGGATAGCTCACCTTCGAGCTTGATTATCTCTGCCTCTATATCTTTGAGAGATGCCTTTGTTTCTTCTGCCACCTTTGAAAGCTCTGAGATGGAAAGATCAATCTTTTCGACCTCGGCCCTTTTGGACTCTATAGTACGCTCCAGCTCTCTGATTTCACGCCTTTTCTTCAGGATGTCGCTTCCACTACCACAGGTTACCACACCGGGGGCCTCCACCACCTCGCCCTTTAGTGTAACCAGCCGATAAGATGTGAGTCTTTCATGATTTTCCTCAAGCAATCTGAAAGCCTCGTTAACATCCGTTACCAGTAGATAGTTTGAAAGCAGTGCCTTAATGGTCCTGTCCGCAGGAGGTAATACCTGTACAAGTTCAGACAGTGGTTTGATGCCATCAAGTGAAAGGGCAGTCTCCTTTCGATGGGTATCTCCACCTGCGTAAACCAGAGAAACCCGGGGCATATTTTTTCTGGCAATCACCTCAACGGCATTAAGGAGTTCTTCCTTTGAATTAAGAACAATACCCTTTACCTTTTCCTCAAGGGCAGCCTCAACCGCCCGTTCATGTTCCTGTGATACCTCAATAAGCTCTGATACAGTGGCAAGGGGATTTATGTTAGTCTTTTTCAGGGCCGTTACCTCAGTACTTCCAGATAGCATCTCTTTTAAAGAGTTGATACGCGACTCGGCTGAAACAATCTCTTCCCTCAGTGTAAGCCTCTTCGATTTCAGATCCTCAATCTGCCTTTTTATACCTGAAAGCCTTTCGGAGTACTCTGACCGGTTCTGTCTTTTTTTAGAAAGAGTGTCTTCAATTGACTTAATGGATTCCTGGCTTTCCTGGATTTCATTTTCTAATTCCGAGATTCTTCTGTGGGTTTCCTCAAGCTCCCTTTCTGAAGATGAGATGCGTTTTTCTGTATTTTCAATCCTCAGCTCCAGTCTATGCAGTTCGTTCCTTAGCTGCCCGATCTGATCGCTAATACTGAAAAGCTCCTTTCTCTTTTCATCTATGCCTTTTTCACTCTCTCTTAATCTCTCCTCTTCCTGCCTGAGGCTGTCTGTTTTAGTCTGTAGTTCTTTCTGGCTTTCCTGTATTTCTGTGGTTAACTTATCAACAAGCTCCTGGAGTTCCTGTACCTTCTGTTTTCGTTCAATAGTGGCCTCTTCTGATTCCTGGAGCTCCTTTTTCAATGATTGAAGCAGTCCCTCAATGTGTATGATTTCTCTACTGTCTACTGCGTTTTTCTTCTCAAGCTCTGATATGTTTGTTTCAGTGGTGCTAAGCTCATTCTGTAGTGTCTCTATCTCCTTTTCTCTGTCGATTAGCTCTACTCGTGTGGTTTCAAGTGAGGCCTCCTTTTCAGAGATAGATCTCCTTAGCCCTGCCTCCTCGTTTCGTAATGATTCTATTTCTGCAGTAATATTAGTTAGTTTTTCCTTTAGCTCTACATAGTCGTATCTTGCAAGCCTGATTTCTATCTCCCTGAGTTCGTCCTTTAGCCTCTTGTAACGTTCTGCCTTTTTGGCCTGCCTGTCCAGTGAGTTCCTCTGTCTTTTAACCTCTTTCAGAATATCAGAGATTCGCTGAAGATTCATTCTGGAGTTTTCCAGTTTATTCTGGGCCTCTGCCTTGCGGGCCTTGTATTTCATGATGCCTGCTACCTCTTCTATGAGGAAACGTCTGTCCTGTGGGCGGGCATTAATGATCTCGCCAATTCGGCCCTGCTCCAGTATGGAATAGCTTTTCATCTCGAGCCCGGTGTCAAGAAACATCTCCCTTATGTCCTTGAGACGGCAGGGTTTTCGGTTTATGAGATATTCACTTTCACCCGAGCGGTAAAGTCTTCTGCCCACTGTAATTATCCTTTCACCAGTGTCACCGTTTCCAGACTCATCGGGCATCTTAATATAAAGGGTGACCTCGGCCATACCCTTGGGCTTTTTACTCTGGGAGCCATTGAATATGACCTCCTCCATCTTTTCCCCTCTGAGGGTCTTGGCAGACTGCTCCCCCAGGACCCAGCGAATAGCATCAACTATGTTGCTTTTTCCGCATCCATTGGGTCCTACAATACAGGTTATGCCAGGATGGATCTTGAAGGTGGTTCTATCAGCAAAGGACTTGAACCCATTGAGTTCGAGCTTTTCAATCTTCATAGCAATTGATTATAACCACATATCTTGGGTGCTGGCAAGAAGATTATAATGGTTTCATTTTTTCCTTAAAATCTGATATCTTACATTATGTTCTTTTTACCAATCTCCCTTACACTTTTTTTACTTTTTATATTGCTAATACCGATCCTCATTGCTCTGGCTCCAGCAGTGGCCTTTGCAAAACTTGGGCTAAATCCTGTTTGTGGATATGTCTTTTTTCTGCTCTGTCTTATCGGAAGCGGTATAAATATCCCCATTTACAGGGAAAAACTCCAGTACCAGGTGGTACCTGATGAGTTTACCATCTTCTTTCAAAGGTTCTTAGGGATAAGGCTGCCAAGGTTCGATGAGCGGGTTATAGCTATTAATGTGGGAGGGGCTGTCCTGCCAGTAATCCTGAGTATTTATCTGATGGGTAGAACCCCCTTAGATCTGATACTCATGGCAACCGCTGTAACCACAACCGTGTCCTATATGCTTAGCAAACCGGTACAGGGTGTAGGCATAGTGATGCCTGCCTTTGTCCCACCAATAATTGCCGCACTTACTGCACTTTTTATATCAAGGGAGTATGCCAGTCAGATTGCCTATGTATCGGGTGTGCTGGGTACTCTATTGGGTGCTGATATATTGAGACTTGGTCAGATAAAACAGATTGGTGCCAGCTTTCTAAGTATAGGTGGTGCCGGTGTGTTTGACGGAATCTATCTTGTAGGACTTGTATCAGTTTTGCTTGCTTAGACTATGATAGCAACTTTGCGTGGAAAATTGATCAGGAAATCACCCGAGGAGGTGATTGTGGAGGTCTCTGGGGTGGGATATGAGGTGAAGGTGCCCCTTGGTACCCTGTCTGAATTGCCGGATGTGGGTAAGGGGGTTTTTCTTTATATCCATACCACGGTAAAGGATGATGCCATAGAGCTTTATGGGTTTCAGAACGAGCACGAAAGGAACCTTTTCCGACGATTGATAACTGTAACAGGGGTTGGGCCCAGGCTTGCCCTTAACATCCTCTCGGGTAGCTCTGTTTCTGATCTGCTTTATGCAATTGAACATGAAGACCTTGGACTGCTTACCAGATTGCCAGGCATTGGGAAAAAGACAGCCCAGAGGATACTTTTTGAGCTTCGGGAAAGGCTTCCGGCCAGGGAAAAGGAGGAGGATGCTGTTTGCATTGATGCCACCTCTGCGCTGATTAATCTTGGATATAAAAAGACCCAGGCCCAGGAGGCTGTTAAGGTGGCCTACGATAAGGGGTTAAGGGATATTGAGAGTATCCTGAAGGAGGCGTTAAAATATTTAAACAAATAATATCAGATTATCAGAAAACATCATGTCGGAACTGAATCAGATAGGTGAACCTGAGGATGAGGAAAGGCTTATAGAGGCAACCCTTCGACCCAGGACATTTGATGATTTTATAGGACAGGAAAAGATAAAGAGCAACCTCCGTGTCTTTATACAGGCTGCCCTCAAGCGTGGTGAGCCTCTTGACCATGTACTCTTTTATGGTCCGCCAGGGCTTGGAAAGACCACCCTTTCCCATATAATTTCCAATGAGTTAGGTGTTGGCATTAAGACCACCTCTGGCCCTGTGCTTGAAAGGGCTGGTGACCTTGCAGCTATTCTTACCAATCTGAATGAAAACGACATCCTGTTTATTGACGAGATACACCGACTGCCACGGGTGGTCGAGGAGGTGCTCTATCCGGCAATGGAGGATTTTCACCTTGACCTGATAATAGGCCAGGGCCCCAATGCACGTACCCTCAAGGTAAATCTCCCGGGTTTTACCCTTATCGGAGCCACCACGCGTACAGGGCTTTTGACCTCACCCCTGAGGGATCGTTTTGGTGTGATTATAAGGCTCGAGTATTACAGCCCTGAGGAGCTAACCCTGATTGTCAAACGATCGGCCCGAATACTTAATGTAAAGATTACAGATGAGGCGGCTCATGAGATCGCGCGCAGATCAAGGGGTACTCCAAGGATTGCAAACAGGCTCCTCAGAAGGGTAAGGGACTTTGCAGAGGTTAAAGGCGATGGTGTTATTGGTCTTGAGATAGCCTGTCATGCCCTTGAGGCCATGGATGTTGACGAAAGAGGGCTTGATGAGATGGACAGACGCCTGCTGAGAACCATAATAGAGAAATACCAGGGTGGCCCTGTTGGTATAGAGACCCTTGCTGCCTCCCTCAGGGAGGACAGGGAGACCATTGAGGATGTTTACGAGCCCTATTTGCTTCAGGAGGGGCTGATTGAGCGCACTCCCAGGGGAAGACTTGCCACAAGATGGGCCTATGAACATCTGAAAATTAAGGTCCCTGAAAGGCTATTCTGACCCGGGGCTTGAGAGTACTAAGGAGATATTTATCCCGCCAAAGCCAAAGGAGTTTTTTAGTACATAACGGATTTTTCTATTAACTGGCTCAGTAACCAGGCTTATCTTGCATTCCGGGTCCAGATTGGTTGTATTTATGGTGGGGGGGATCAGGGATTCCTTTATGGATTGTGCAGCTATAGCTATCTCCAGGGCTGAGGAGGCACCAAGCATGTGGCCTGTGTGAGATTTGGTGGCAGTAAGGAGGGGCCTGCTACCAAAGAGCCTGTTGACTGCCCTGGCCTCGATCAGATCACCTATCCTGGTAGATGTGGCATGGGCATTTATATAATCAATCTCTTCAGAAGAAAGCCCGGCCGACTCCAGTGCCCCTTTCATTACCATGTATTCATCATCTTCATCTGGCAGGGTCTGACTGTTTGTTGAGGTTATGGCCTCATAGGAGAGTATCTCTGCATAAATGGGGGCGCCCCTTTTCAGGGCACTTTTGAGTTCTTCAATCACCATTACGCATGCACCTTCAGCCAGAACAAAGCCGTCTCTTTTAAGGTCAAAGGGCCTGCTTGCCTTCAGAGAGGTCGATGAGGAAAGGGCCCCCATCCTGCCGTAGCCTTCTAAACAGAGCCGTGTAATAGGGGCCTCTGATGCACCGGCTATAACTGCCTCTGCAACCCCCTCTTTCACCAGCCTGCAGGCCTCTAAAACAGCCATTGCCCCGGAGGCACAGGCAGCAGAAACCCCATAACTTATGCCCTTTAGCCCAAAGTGCATGGCGATCTGGGAAGATGCCATGTTGTAGGTGGTGGCAGCCATTAGATAGGCTGAAAAGGGGCCTTCAGACAGTAGTGCCTGCTCTGAGTAGGTTATACCACCTCTGCTTGAGCCTATAATAACCGGGGTGTTTTCAGGAGGGATCAGAGAGGAGTCTCTGATTGCCTCGATGGATGCATAAAGGGCATATTGTACAAAAGGGTCCATACGACGGCGTTGTTTAACCGAAAGAAGGCCTTCCAGCGGGGTCTCGTCTACCTCGCCAGCCATTTTCCAGCGTAGCCCTTTGGTGTTAACCTTTCTGCAGGGCCTGATACCTGAGCGGCCTTCGATCAGGGCCTTCCAGGTCTCAGGGAAACTAACCCCTATAGGGGTTAATGCTCCTATGCCTGTTATTACCACCCTCATGACTGCTTAAGTTCCTTTTCATATATCCTGAAGACCTTGTATTTTCTGCCACCGATCATCTCAACCAGTCTGATAACTGGCAGGTTATCCTCAAGTATCCAGGAGAACTCGACCCTCCTGTATCTTCTGGCTGCCCTGAAACCCTCTCTGAAGAGTAGGGCATCAACCCCCCTTAGCCTGTACTCTGGCCTTACCCCAAGAAGCAGCAGCCTCAGGTCCTTTATTCTTCGATGATAAAAAAGGGCCTTAAGCAGGGTAATTGGGGTCAGCCTGCCCCTCATCTTCCTCAATACAAGGTTAAAATCTGGCATCATACCAAGAAACCCCACGGGTTCCCCATTCTTTTCAGCGATCAGGTTAAGCTCGGGCACCACAATGGGCTTCAGGCGCTTGGTCATATAGATTAGTTCTTCGTCAGATATGGGCACAAATCCCCAGTTGTCCTTCCATGCCTCATTGTAGATGCGTTGAAAGATTTTTAGCTCATCAAGTAGCCTTTTAGGCTCTATAATTCGCACCCTGATACCCGATCGTTCAGCAATTCGGGCGGCTCGATAAATCTTCTCCGGTAGCTCATCGGGTATGTCTCTTATAAAGGCAAGCAGATCCTTTGCCTTGTGGTATCCAAGATGTTGCATATGATCGTTGTAGTAGGGAGGATTATAAGGTGTCATCAGTATTGGAGGCTCTGAATAACCCTCGCAGAGAAAGCCACAATACTCGTTTGTGGAAAAGTTCATGGGGCCACGAAGGGAAGTAAAACCCCCCTTTCTTGCCTCCTCCTCCAGTGTATTAAAAAGTGCCTCAGCTACCTCTAAATCATCTTCGGCTTCATAGAAGCCAAAAAAACACAGATTTTCATTGTGATAACGGTTATGTACCGGGTTGATGATAAGAGAGGCCCTTGCAGCTGCCTTAGAACCCCTGTAAGCAATAAAGAACCTTACCTCCGATTGTCTTAGAAATGGATTTTTTTGTGAAAAGTGTACCCTCTGATCCCTTATCAACTCTGGTGAGTAGAAGGGATCATTTTTGTATATGCCAAAGGGTAGCTTTATAAAAACCGAAAGGTCCCTGGAGGTTTTGACCTCTCTTACTTCAATCATCAAATAAGTCCGAGGGCCTTACCAACCTTTTTGAATGCTTCGAGCACAAAATCAAGGTGCTCATCTGTATGGGTGGCCATGTAGCTGGTACGAATAAGGGCCTTGCCATTTGGTACAGCAGGGCTTACAGCAACATTGGCAAACACGCCTTCTTGCTGTAACATCATGGCCATCTTGAAGGCTGTTTCGTTTTCACCAACTATTATGGGAATTATGGGGGTCTGGCTTGGTCCTATCTCAAAACCAAGCTCCTTGAACCCCTTAAGCATCTTACGGGTATTCTTCCACAGACGCTCTAATCGCTCTGGTTCCTGTTCAATAATATCAATTGCTGCACTAACGGCAGCAACCGAGGCAGGTGGGGGAGAGGCACTGAAGATCAAAGAACGGGCAAAGTGTTTGATGTAGTGAATTATTTCCTTGTCTCCTGCCACAAAACCACCAATTGAGGCCAGTGACTTGCTGTATGTACCCATTATGAGGTCAACCTCCTGCTCGAGACCAAAGTGCTCGCATGTGCCACGTCCGGTCTTGCCAAGCACACCAATTCCATGGGCATCATCAACCATTAACCGGGCTCCGTACTGTTTTGCCAGCCTCACCACCTCTGGCAGATTGATAATGTCGCCTTCCATGCTGAAGACCCCATCTACCACAATGAGACAGGCCCTGCCTTCAATTGATTTCAAGACCCTCTCAAGGTCTTCCATATTATTGTGTCTGAACTTCTTTATCTCACCATAGGATAGACGACAACCATCAATTATACTTGCATGGTTCATCTTATCGATAACTACCACATCGTCCTTACCCACAAGCGCTGAGATAACACCCAGGTTCACCTGAAACCCTGTAGAAAAGATAAGGGCAGCCTCTTTTCTCATGAATCGGGCGAGTTTCTCTTCAAGCTCCACATGAATGTCAAGGGTGCCATTTAGAAACCTTGAGCCTGCACAGCCTGTGCCGTATTTTTTTATTGCATTGATTGCTGCTTCTTTAACACGGGGGTCATTGGTCAGGCCCAGGTAGTTGTTGGAGCCTACCATAATCATCCTTTTTCCATTCATGTAAACCACTGGGTCCTGGGCGCTTTCGATCGTCCTGAAATATGGATATAGACCAAGCTCCATTATCTCCTTGGCCTTTTTGAACTTAAAGCACTTATCGAATAGATCCTTCTTCATCATAACCACCTGTTTATCTTATACCAATCAGCCGTCCATTTTATACCCTGTTCGAGGCTGACCTTGGGAGCATAGCCAAGCTCCTTCTGGGCCTTCGAGCAATCACACAGCCAGCATCTATACTTTAATTCTCTTACCTTATCTTTATTAAAAATACTTTTTCCCCTGGTAATCCTCTCTCCCAGGCTTGCCAGAAAGGGCATTACAGCCCAGGGGATTCGAACCTTTGTCAGGGGCTTATTAAATATTTTAGCAATGCTGAAGGCAATTTCTTCATTAGTGTGCTCCTTCATATCCGTTATGAAATAGATCTTACCTTCAGCTATATTTTTTTCTGCAGATAGTATTATACCATTAACCAGGTCGTCAATATATACCAGCGAGTAACGGGTCTTGCCCCAGTATGGAAAGATTCCCCTCTTAATTAACTTAAAAAACAGATAAAAGTCCCGATCTCTTGGTCCGTAAACAGCAGGTGGACGAATAATTGTAAAGGGAATTATATTGGACATGGACAGAACTATTTCTTCAGCAGCAAGCTTACTTCTTCCATAATGGGATACAGGCCGTGGGGGTGTCTCCTCGGTTACGGGTTCTCCATTGTAACTCGGTCCTGAGGCTGCCTGTGAACTAAGCAGTATGAACCTCTTTAGTTTTGTATTTGATGACAATAATGCCTTGATGATATTCTCGGTGCCCTGTACATTTATACAAAAGTAATCCTCTTCTCTACATGCCTTTGTAAGACCGGCAAGGTGAAAGACATAATCACAGTCTCTGACTGCTTCTTTAAGGCTTTCGAGATCTATACAATCACCATAAACCAGTTCAACTGAATGGGGTTCTAACCATTTAGTGTCAGAGGTCTTACGAACCAGGCACCTAACAGAATAACCCTTTTTAAGTAATGCCTCGGTCAGGTGGCTTCCGATGAAACCTGTTGCTCCGGTAATTAAAGCCTTCATGATTAGAGTTTTTACACAATAAAAGCCCTCACCCGAAGGGCTTAGTTATTTTGTGCAATACTGAAGGGAATAGTCAAGCATATTTCTCAATTAGGCTTTGCTTTTTTTACATAGGATTGGCTATATTAAAAATCCATATTTTCATCAAGACTTTTATCAAGGGGTAATTGATGGAGATTAAAAAGGTACTTGTAGCTAACAGAGGAGTTCCAGCAGTAAGGGTGATGATAACACTGAGGGATAGAAAGATTCCTTCAGTGGCAGTTTATAGTACACCCGACAGGCTTGCCCACCATGTATTTATGGCTGACGAGGCAATACATGTTGGAGAGGCCCCGCCTAAGGAATCCTATCTTAATCAGGATATGATGATTGATGCCGCCTTAAAGACGGGGGCCAATGCCATTCATCCGGGCTGGGGGTTCCTGGCAGAAAACCCGGACTTTGCTCAAAAGGTCATAGATGCTGGTCTGATATGGATTGGACCATCACCTGAAGTAATAAGGGCAATGGGTGATAAAATCAGGGCCAAAAAGATAGCAAAAAGGGCGAATGTACCAGTTGTGCCTGGTATTGAAGGGGTTAAGAGCCCTCAGGAGATAATCAGGTGGATGAAGGAAGAGGACATCTCCTTTCCTGTAATGATCAAGGCTGCCTCTGGAGGTGGTGGAAAGGGAATGGTAAAGGTCTCCAGAGAGGAGGAGCTAAAGCTTGCCCTTTCACAGGCAGCCTCAGAGGCAAAAAAGGCCTTTGGAGATGATACCCTGCTTGTAGAGAAATATGTTGAAAGGGCCAGACATATAGAGGTGCAAATTGTGGGGGATATGGAGGGTAATATAGTACATCTACACGAGAGGGAATGTACGCTTCAGAGAAGAAACCAGAAGATAATAGAAGAGGCCCCCTCGCCTGCATTGGATGAAAGCCTCAGAGAAGAGATATGCTTTACGGCTGTGAGGTTGATGAGGGAGATCGGGTATTATTCAGCAGGTACAGTGGAATTTTTGTTTGATTCAGATACCAAAAAGTTCTATTTCCTTGAGGTAAATACAAGGCTTCAGGTCGAACATGGGGTTACCGAGTTGATAACCGGTCTCGACATAGTAAGTATTATGCTTGATGTGGCAACAGGAAGACCACTTCCTTTTAAACAGCCTGAGATTCATCCAAACCGCTGGGCTATCGAGGTAAGGCTTAATGCAGAAGACCCCAAGACCTTTAATCCCTCATTTGGAAGGATAACAAGGTTACAGCTGCCCCATGGCCCAAATGTAAGGCTCTCAATCGGTGTAAACGAGGGCGATGAGATACCACCATACTATGATTCGCTCTTTTTGTTGATAATGTCTGCCGGTACTAACAGGCTTGATGCCATCAGGGTTATGGACAGGGCACTTGGACGAGGGCTGAGGGTAGAGGGTATAAAGACCCTGCAGCCATTGCTTCTCAGTATTGTAAGGCATCCAAAATATATAAAGGGTGAGTTTTCAACCCGTTTTATTGAAGAGCATATGACCGAGCTTATATCCATGTTCAGGGAGCGTAACCCTGACGAAGAGGTGCTCAAGATAGGCCGTTATGTTGCCGAAATATCAGCACTTGGACCACAGGGGTGGATGTAATTATGAGTAAGAGTTTTGTATATGTAAAACCGGGCATGACACCCTCGGAAATAGTTAAGAGGGTGAGGGAGCTTGATGGGGTTGGCATTACCTCAACCGGTATGAGGGATGCTGGCCAGTCAGATTATAAAAACAGGCTGAGGATTTTTGACCTGAAAGAGCTGGCCCCATTTTACAATCAAATGGGACTATTTAGTGCCGAGTGTCATGGTGGTGCACGCTGGCATGTGGGAATAATGAACCGCAGAGAAAGTCCCTTCGAGGAGATAGAGATACTCAGGGAGTTAATGCCCAATGTGTTACTGCAGACCCTGATCAGGGAGACCAACCTCTGGGGATACAGACCCTATCCAAAGAATGTTATAGAGTATGTAGTTGCAAGGGTTGATATAGATGTATGGAGATGCTTTTCATTCCTGAATGATATTCGAAACATGAGGGCTGTGGCAGAGGTTGTAATGAAAAGGGGAAGGCTCTTTGAGCCGGCAATCTCCTTTACCCAGGCAGACTGGACCACAAATGATTACTATCTCAAGGTGGTTGATGAGATTGTTGACCTCTGTGGCGGTGTGGACGAGATAGTGCTTTGTATTAAAGATATGGCAGGTGTTGGGAGTCCTGAAAGGATTCGTTCTCTGGTTGATGCAATAAAGCAAAAATACCCGGATATAGTTATCCAGTATCACCGACATGCTACAGATGGTCTGGCCCTGCCAGCATTGCTTGCTGCCGCTCAGGCTGGTGCCAAGTTGCTTGATGTACAGGAGGACTCCCTTACGAGGTTTTATGGTCAGGCCCCTATTTTGAGTTTACAGGCCTACCTTGAGGAGGCAGGAATTAAGGTTCATTTAAACCGAGAGGCTGCTGAAGGGGCAGTGCAGAAGGTAAGGGAATGGATAGGTGGCTACGACTGGGCCGAGTCACCCTTCAGGGGGTTTGATCACAATGTAACCAGACATCGCATGCCAGGTGGTGCTTTTCCATCATCTTTTGAACAGGCTGAAAAGGGTGGATTCCTTCATCTGATGCCCCAGATACTGAGGGTTATGTCACTTTATAATAGAATTGTTAAATACTTTGATGTTACGCCTGGTTCCCAGATCACCTGGGTTACCTGTAGTGGAATGGTTAACCGTTACGCAAAAGAGCACGGTCTTTCAGGTGTTGAACATTTGATAAGGCTCCTTACTAAATTTGTTGAGGAGAAGAACCAGAACTTTTCGGCTATGACGAAACAGGAGCAAAAAGAATTGCTTGAACTCTTTCGAACGGCTCCTGGCGATTTCAAGAATCTCCTGCTTGGTGGCTATGGCAAGTTGCCAGTGGGATGGCCTGAAGAGTGGGTTTATAAAAGTGCCTTTGGTGAAGAGTGGAAGGAAAAGCTGAAAGAGAGAAAGGAACTTTCTCCATTAGATTCCCTTAAGGATGAGGACCTTGATGCCCAGCGTCGTCAACTTGAGGATACCCTTGGCAGAACTGCTACTGAAGAGGAGTTTATTCTTTATCTTATGCATCCAAAGGATGCGGTGGATTATATAAAGTTCAGGGAAAAATACAGCGAAACCCCAATGGTGCTTCCAACAGAGGTCTGGAGAAATGGCCTGAGAAAGCCAGGCGATATGGTTGAGTTTGAACTCTGGGGTAAACCCTACAGGATTGAGCTTGTTTCTGTGGGTGATGAACATGATGGCCTGATTCATGTGGTTTTGAGGATAAATAACAGGACCATGGTATATACCGTTGAGACACCAAGGGCTAAAAAGGCAGAGATCAGAATGGCCAAAGGGCCAAATGAGATAGGCGCTCCTGTTTCTGGTAATGTATGGAGAATTGGTAACCCCGAGAGAGGACCGATAAAGGTTGGTGATATTGTGCATAAAGGAGAGGAGATAGCCAACCTGGAAGCCATGAAAATGGAAAACGCCATTGTGGCTCCCTTTAATGCCAAAGTTGTGGAGATCTGTGTAAAGCTGAATGAGTCGGTTCAGGAAGGACAGCTACTTTTCGTACTTGAAAAGGTTTAGCTGCCCTTCCCCTATTAAGTTCTCTATTCCTGTCTTTCTTTAAAGACTCATTGCCTCCAGACGAGCAATTCTTTCCTCAATTGGCGGATGAGTACTGAAGAGCTTCATCAGGCTACGGCCGGAAAGTGGATTCACGATAAAGAGGTGTGATGTGGCTGGATTTGCATTCAGAGGTACAGCTTTTGCAGCCATCTCCAGCTTACGAAGGGCAGAGGCAAGCCAGCGTGGATTACCCGCAATCCTTGCTCCTCCAGCATCAGCAGCAAACTCCCTTGAACGGGATATGGCCATCTGAACAATAACGGCTGCAATAGGAGCAATAATCATGATAATAAATGCAGCGATAGGATTTCCGCCTTCTTCATCATCTCTTGAGAATCCTCCAAACAGCAATGCCCACTGAGCCATGTTAGCAAGATAACTTATGGCTCCAGCTATTGTTGCAGCAATTGTGCTTATCAGGATATCACGATGCTTAATATGGGCCAGCTCATGGGCTATTACCCCTGCAAGCTCCTCCTCGGTAAGGATTCTCATTATCCCTGTTGTCACAGCCACTGCTGCGTGTTTAGGGTTTCGTCCTGTTGCAAAGGCGTTTGGTTGATCTGCATCAATAATGTATACTCTGGGCATAGGAAGACCTGCCTTTTGTGATAATTGTCTTACCATAGAGTAAAGACCTGGTGCCTCAGCCTCTGTTACCTCTCTGGCTCGATACATGGCAAGTACGATTCTGTCGCTGAACCAGTATGTGCCAAGGTTCATTAATAGGGCCAATACCAGTGCTATGGTCATCCCGGTTTTGCCACCAATTGCTCCACCAACCCAGATAAAAAGGAGCATCAGCGCAAACATGAACAGAAAAGTTTTAAATGTATTCATAGAGTAACCTACCTCCTTTTTTCAAAATTTCTTTATATATATTATACCAAGAAATTGCAGGGATAAAATATAGTGTTTTGTTGTAAAATTATCACCATGAAACTGATACTTTTTTATGCCCATTCTTTTTATTTCAAAACAGCCAGGAAGAGTCTGCCTGAAGTGCCTGATCAGGATATGGAGAAAGAGGTGAAAGATTCGGTGGTTGTTTTTTTTCATGTTGAGGGCAAGGATGAAGAAAATATGAAATCGGTTATCCAGAAGTTTGTAAAAAATACTAAATGGTTGTGTGGAAAGTTCAAGACAAAAAATGTGGTGTTACATTCCTTTAACCATCTCTCCTCAAGCAAGGCCTCCCCTGAGGTTGCAAAATCTATACTTGATGAAACCATAGAGAGACTCCAGCGTACTGGATACACCGTAACTATTACCCCTTTTGGTTATTTCCACGAGTTCAAGATACATGTGGCAGGCGATTCACTGGCAAAGGTGTTCAAGGAGTTTTAATTTGCTAAAACCCTTGATAAAAAATTAAAATATTCTGATGTACCCAACAAAAGAGGAATTCTTAAAATTAAGCCAGAGGGGCAATCTTATACCGGTTTACACTGAGGTATTTGCTGACCTGGAAACACCGGTTTCTGCCTACTTGAAGGTCTCAGAAACACCTTCCTTTCTGCTTGAAAGTGTTGAGGGTGGTGAGAAGTGGGGTAGGTACAGTTTTGTCGGTACCAGAGTAAAGAGGATTATCGCCTCAAAGGGTACCACTATAAAAGTAATAGAAAACTCCGATACCATTAAGACCATCAACGATAGGGACCCGGTTGAGATATTAAAGCAGGAGATGTACAGATATAGACCTGTTGATGTGGATGGACTGCCGAGGTTTTATGGAGGGGCTGTAGGGTATATGGGGTATGAGATGGTACGGTTTTTTGAAAGGGTGCCCGATAGAGACAAACCATCAATTGACGCCTTTGATATGTTTTTTATGATTCCAGAGATTGTTCTGATTTTTGACAATCTGCAGCATAGATTAAAGATAGTCTCTCCTGTTTTGGTTGGTGAAAATCCTGAAGATGATTACGAAAGGGCTACTTTGCTTATTGAGGATACAGTAAAGAGACTTCAGAGGCCCGTGCCAGATATAACCAATGGTGGTAAACAGAACAGGGCCTTCGAGTCCTCTTTTGGCACAAAGGAGGACTTTATGGCTGCTGTCGACAGGGTTAAAGAGTATGTAAGGGCAGGTGATGTGGTGCAGGTTGTTATTTCTCAGAGGTTCGATAGCCCCTGTAATGTAAGCCCCTTTAACATATACAGGGCCTTAAGGGTTATAAATCCTTCACCCTATATGTTTTATCTCGATACAGGTGAGACTATTCTGATAGGTTCATCTCCTGAGATACTTGTAAGGCTTGAGGGGAGAAAAATTGTCCTGAGGCCCATAGCTGGTACAAGACGAAGGGGGAAAAGCGAAGAGGAAGACAGGGCCCTTGAGGCTGAACTGAGGGCTGATCCAAAGGAGATTGCAGAACACATTATGCTGGTTGATCTTGGTCGTAACGATGTGGGTCGTGTAGCAGAGATAGGAAGTGTCAGGGTTACTGAGTTGATGACCGTTGAACGCTACAGTCATGTGATGCATCTTGTTTCTAATGTTGAGGGTAGACTAAGAGATGGCCTCGATGCCTTTGATCTGCTCAGGTCCTGTTTTCCGGCTGGCACTGTTACTGGTGCACCAAAGGTTAGGGCTATGGAGATCATAGATGAGCTTGAACCGGTAAAACGAGGCCCCTATGCAGGGGCTGTTGGATATTTTGGCTTTTCTGGCAACATGGATATGTGTATTACTATCAGGACCTTGATTGTAAAGGATGGTCTCCTTCATGTGCAGGCAGGTGCAGGTGTGGTTGCCGATTCAGTACCAGAGAATGAATACAAGGAGACAGTTAACAAGGCTATGGGTATGATGAAGGCGGTTGAGATGGCAGCAGAGATAGGGGGTAGATGATGTTATTAATGATTGACAATTACGATTCATTCACATATAACCTTGTGCAGTACTTTGGAGAGCTTGGAGAGGATATCCATGTGTATCGTAACGATAAGATAACCATTAAAGAGATAGAAAAGATGAATCCAGACAGGATAGTAATATCCCCGGGGCCATGCACACCAAAGGAGGCTGGAATATCGGTTGATGTAATAAGGCATTTTGCAGGGAAAAAGCCAATCCTTGGGGTCTGTCTTGGTCATCAATCCATAGGGGTTGCCTTTGGGGCAAAGATAGTTAATGCTAAAACCCTGATGCATGGTAAGACCTCTTTAATTCATCACGATGGTAAATATATATTCTCCGGGCTGCCCAATCCCTTTGAGGCCACTCGATACCATTCACTGGTTATAAAGCGAGATACCCTACCAGAGGAACTGTATATTACAGCCTGGACTGATGATGAAGAGATAATGGGTGTAAGGCACAGGAGGTTTGTTATAGAGGGGGTGCAGTTTCATCCGGAGTCCATCCTGACAACTGTTGGGAAGGATCTGTTAAGAAATTTTCTTAAGTATGATAAACCACTATGGGAGGAAATGAAATGATAAAAGAGGCCATTAATATTCTGGTGCAGGGCATTAATCTATCGGAAGATGAGATGGTCGAGTGCATGAACGAGATAATGGAGGGTAAAGCAACTGATGCACAGATTGGGGCCTTCTTGACAGCCCTCAGGATAAAGGGTGAGACCGTTGAGGAGATAACCGGGGCAGCAAAGGTAATGCGTGCCAAGGCTGCACGAATAAAGGCTCCTGAGGATGTGGTTGATACCTGTGGTACTGGTGGTGATATGGCTCATACATTCAATGTCTCCACAACCACGGCCATTGTGGTAGCTGCTGCCGGGGTGCCGGTTGCAAAACATGGAAACCGCTCGGTATCGAGTAAATCCGGGAGTGCAGATGTGCTTGAGGCCCTTGGTGTGAAGATTGACCTGCCACCAGAGAAAGTGGAGCAATGCCTTGAAGAAACCGGATTTGGATTTCTATTTGCACCTCTTTTTCATCCGGCCATGAAGTATGCAATTGGACCAAGAAGGGAAATGGGAATAAGGACTATTTTTAATATCCTGGGGCCTATAACAAACCCGGCCGGAGCAAAACGGCAGATATTGGGTGTGTTTTCAGACAGACTAACCGAACCACTGGCAGAGGTGCTTGGTCGTCTGGGGGCCGAGGATGTAATGGTGCTTCATGGCGAGGATGGCCTTGATGAGGTAACAATTACTGATGGTACAAAGGTGAGTCGATTAAAGGATTCGAGGGTCGAAAACTTCTATGTAAGTCCTGAGGACTTTGGTTTTAAACGGGCAACCTTAGATGATATATCAGGGGGCACAGCAGAGGAAAATGCTGCCATCACCCGTGAGATACTGAAGGGCCAAAAAGGGCCAAAAAGGGATATGGTTTTAATGAATGCAGCCCTTACACTCGTGGTTGCTGGAAGGGCTGAGGACTTTAAAGAGGCTGCTGAGATTGCAAGTGATGCAATAGATTCGGGTAGTGCCCTTAGAAAACTCGAACAGATTATAGAGGTTACTAACAAGATTTAGATATAAGAAAGTACTGTCGTGTTAAAAGTAGCTGTAATAGGGGTTGGGTATCTGGGACAGCATCATGCCAGAGTTTTCTCTGAAATACAGGATGTGGAGCTAATTGCTGTTGTTGATACCGACATAAAAAGGGCTTCGGAGATTGCTGTTAAGTTTGGATGTAGATATACCAGCGATTATAAAGAGGTTCTACCAGAGGTGGATGCTGTCAGTATAGTAACACCAACCACAACTCACTATTCAATTTCCTTTGAGTGTTTGAGGGCAGGAAAGGACATCTTTGTTGAAAAGCCCTTTACAGTTACTGTGGAGGAGGCTGACAGGTTGATAGAGGAGGCACAGGAGCAGGGATGCATTGTGCAGGTAGGTCATATTGAGAGGTACAATCCTGCATTGCTTGCTGTTGAGCGATTCATTGAAAAGCCAGACTTCTTTGAATCAGAAAGATTATCACCTTTTTTAGGACGAGGTATCGATGTGGATGTAACACTGGATTTAATGATACATGATATAGATATAATCCTAACTCTTACTCATTCAAAGGTAAGGGACATAAAGGCCGTGGGAAAAAAGGTTTTAACTGAAAGGCTTGATGTTGCCAAGGCATGGATCGAGTTTGAAAATGGAACATCGGCATTAATTACAGCAAGCAGGCTTTCAAATGACAGAAAAAGACAGTTAAGGATATTTCAGAATACCGCTCTTCTTACTGTGGATTATCAAAATCTCAAAGTGCTAAGGCATTACAAAGACAACGATGGAAGGATTCAGCAAGAGGGCTTTGATGTACAGAAACAGGAGCCCCTTAAGGTAGAGCTTGAGGATTTTGTTAGATCAGTAAAAAACAGAAGCAGACCCCGGGTAAGTGCTGAGGACGGTAGAGAGGCCCTCAGGGTGGCCATGATGATAAACGAAAGGATAAAGGAGACATCATGATTCCAATGGTTGATTTAAAAAGACAGTATGAAGAGATTAAAGAAGAGATATTAAGGGACATAAATGAGGTTTTCGAAAGTAGCCGTTATATACTTGGTCCTAAGGTAAAGGCCTTTGAGAAATCCCTTGCAGAGTTTCATAATGTTTCAGATGCTGTTGGAGTGGCATCAGGTACAGATGCACTTAATCTTGCCCTCAAGGCAATAGGTATAGAAAGAGAGGATGAAGTTATAACCACACCTTTTACATTTTTTGCAACTGTTGAGGCGATTCTGTATCAGGGAGCAAAACCGGTGTTTGTGGATGTAGAGCCGGAGACCTTTAATCTGGATCCGGAAAAGATCGAGCAGGCTATCACTAAAAAGACAAAGGCCCTGGTGGTTGTACATCTGTTTGGACATCCTGCAAACATGCCCGAGATAATGGCTATTGCTAAAAGATACGGCCTTAGGGTTATTGAGGATTGTGCCCAGGCCTTTGGTGCTTCAATAAATGGCAAGCTGGTTGGTACCTTTGGAGATATTGGCTGTTTCAGTTTTTATCCCAGTAAGAACCTGGGAGCCTGTGGTGATGGCGGTGCTGTAATTACTGCAGACTCCTTACTGGCTGAAAGGATCAGGATGCTGAGGAATCATGGTTCACGGGGATCATACATTCACGAAACAGTTGGCCTTAATAGCAGACTTGATGAGATACAGGCAGCTGTGCTTAACATAAAGTTAAAGAGGATAAAAAGATATAATGAACTGCGGAGAAAAAAGGCAGCATACTATACTGATCAGCTTTCAGGCATTGTAAAATGTCCGGTTGAAAATAAGGGGTTTTATCATGTGTATCACCAGTATACTATTTGTTCACCATATAGAGACAAAATAAAGGACTACCTTGGCAGAAATGAGATATCCTCAGTAGTTTATTATCCGCTGTCTCTTCATCTTCAGAAGGCCCTTAGCTTCTTAGGTTATAAAGAGGGGAATTTTCCTGTTTCCGAAAGGCTTTCCAGAGAGGTCCTTTCAATTCCTATCTTTCCAGAGCTCTCAGAAGCAGAGCAGGAGATAATCTGTGTTAAGATCAAAGAGGCTTTAAAGGATGGCCGATAGTGTTTTAATAATTACGGGGGAGGCCTCGGGCGAGCTTTACGGATCGTTACTTGCAGAAGAGTTGAAAAGGCTATATCCGGAAGTGGATATCTATGGAGTGGGCGGAGAGAAGATGGAACAGTCCGGGGTAGAGTTAATAGGTACAGTAACTGGTGCCTT
>JAADIE010000025.1 GCA_013151495.1 Nitrospirota bacterium
GTGTATTTAGGAGTTTGTTTCTGTAGCAAAACAGATTTTACCCGAAAAGGTGTATAGAGAAATCCATAAGAAAGCGGAAGAGAGGCTCAAAAACAAGGAGGCATTGATTAATGATGTGGTCTCATATCAGGAACTCGAGAAAATATAGTTCTTCGCTAACCCTATTTATTTTGGTTTTCTTATGTCTGATTCTTTGGTTTGCTCCTGTAACAATATCTTTCGGAAAAGGGAAAATAGTAGTAGGGAAAATAGTCAAAGTAAAAGATGGCGATACCGTTGTCATATCTCCCCTTGATGGTGGTCAATTTTTTACCTGCAGACTATATGGAATAGATGCACCTGAAACTCCTAAATACACAAGAAGAGGAAGGCTGAGGAAACCGGGCCAGCCTTATGGAAAAGAAGCCTCAAGGGAACTTAAAAGGCTTATCCTTGGTAAGACCGCAACCGTAATCCTTACCGGTGCCAAAACATACAACCGGGAAGTGTGCATAATCAAATATAATGGCATCGAAATCAATCTTGAAATGGTTAAAAGAGGCTATGCTTGGGCTTACCGGAGGTACCTCAAAAGACCATATGCCTCTGAGTACATTAATGCTGAAAGGAAAGCAAGAGAAAACAGGCTTGGGCTCTGGAAACAAAAGAATCCGGTTCCTCCATGGGAATTTAGGAGGCTATTCAGATAATATAAGAATATGAATTACCTGACTCTTAAAGAACTAACCACAATAATCAAGTCCACAATCTCAGCCATCTCAGACGAGTACTGGGTAGTAGCAGAGATAGCAGAACTAAGGTGTAATGTCAATTCAGGCCACTGCTATCTGGATCTCGTTGAAAAAGAAGAGGACAGGATAGTTGCCAATATCAAGGGGACTATCTGGAGGAAAACATATCAGTCAATTAGTGCTAATTTTCTGGAATCAACCGGTACCGAGCTGAGGGCTGGAATAAAAATACTTATGCTCGGGAAAGTCAGTTATCATGAGGTTTATGGTCTCAGTTTTAACATCAGGGAAATAGATCCGGCATACACTCTGGGAGAGATGGCCCTAAAAAGGAAAGAAATAATCGCAAGGCTAACCAAAGAGGGCATTATAGACAACAACCGACAGCTATCCATGCCTTTGGTTCCCCAGAGAATAGCCATCATATCTTCACAGACCGCAGCAGGATACGGAGACTTTCTTCATAAATTTGAGAGCAATCCTTATGGTTACAAATTCAGAACAAAGCTCTTTCAGGCGTATGTGCAGGGCGAGCAGGCGGAGGAGTCCATCTTGGCAGCCCTTCGTAAATGTAAAAGTCAGATAGATGATTTTGATTTGGTCGTTATAATCCGTGGAGGCGGCTCTCAGGTGGACATACACTGTTTTGACAGCTATCAGCTTGCCAGAGAAATTGCCCTTTTCCCTATCCCTGTTCTTACGGGCATTGGACACGAAAGGGACGAAACCGTGGTTGACAGAGTGGCCCATAAGAGGCTTATAACTCCTACAGCTGTGGCAGATTTTATTATTCAAAAAGTGAGAGCCTTTGAGGAAAGTATAGATGATCTTACCATGAGACTTTTAAGGCTTACGGAAAGTGTGGTTAACTCGGAAAAACACAATATCAATGCCCTGGCAGAACGTTTAGTCAGCCGCAGCATTCAATATCTAAAAAACAGAAAGGCTGACCTGAACGCCTCCGTTCAGCGTATTCACACTAACACTATTCTAGCTGTAAGAATGCCTTCACTGCGAATGAAAGAGTATGAACAGAAAATAAAAATACACAGTCTTCATATTTTAAACAGGGCCAATGAGGCCCTGAAAGCCGTTGAAGAGAAAGTCAGAATTCTTTCTCCTGAAAACATCTTAAAAAGAGGCTACAGTATAACTTTACATAACGGAAAACCTATAAAGGATACTCTGTCTTTAGAAGCAGGTGATATAATAGATACGATACTGTATCACGGAAAGATTCAAAGCAGAGTGGAAAGATTAAACAATGATAATTCTTGAGTGACCAATTAACCTGGCAAAGGAGATAGAAATAATGAGTGAACAGAAAGATCTAACATATTCAAAGGCCTTTGAAGAACTTCAGAGTATTGTCAGTGAGATTGAAAACGAATCCGTTGATGTAGATATCTTGACTTCTAAAATAAAAAGAGCTACGGAATTGATAAAATTTTGTAAGAGCAAGTTAAAGAGCACAGAGGGAGAGGTTAAAAAAGTGCTATCTGAGATAGAAGAAGAGTCTGAAGAAGAACCATCCGACACCGAATTCGAGAACTTTTAAATTATACATATAATCAACATTGAAATGCCTATCAAGACCAAATACTACGATATCCAGCCGTATGTCACCAAAGACGGTTCAGAGATACGTGAACTCATGCATCCGGACAAGCACGGAAACAAGCAACAGAGCCTGGCTGAAGCCATCATACCTGTTGGCTCTAAAACAAAGCTACATAGACATAATCGTTCCGAGGAAATTTATCATATAACCTCTGGCACAGGACTGATGATACTTGGAAACGAAAAATTTGTCATCCAGGCAGGAGATACTATCTGCATTCCTCCAGGTACACCACATCAGGTTCAGAATACAGGCAATACATTGTTAAAAATACTGTGTTGCTGTTCACCTCCCTATTCTCATTCTGATACGGAGTTATTGCAGGAAGATTTTTAAAATAAATCATGAGAGCTGACAATACTTTACTGAATATATTATGAAACTATCCAAAAATGATTCTCGTAGGAACCTGTTCGTGGACTGAAAAGACCTTGATTAACAGTGGGGAGTTTTATCCACGAGGGATAAAGACAGCAGAAGACCGTCTGAAATACTACGCCAGCCACTTTAATACGGTAGAGGTTGATTCTACCTACTACGCTATCCCGCATAAAAAGACCGTATGGCTCTGGTCTCATCGTACACCTGAAAACTTTATCTTTCACATCAAAGCCTACGGAGCACTTACAGGGCACGGAATAGATCCTAAAACACTGCCCAAAGACCTGCAGTGCCTATTGCCTTCAAAAGATAAGGACAAACGGTATATTTACATAAAAGATACAGCTTTGTTCAAGATTATTGCACAGAGATTTATAGATGTACTGTATCCTCTCCAGAGAGACAGGAAATTAGGGGTGGTTGTCTTTCAGTATCCACCCTGGTTTCATTTTAAACGGTCAAATCTTGACTATATCCTGTTATGCAAAGAATTAATGAAAGGCATACCTATAGCAGTAGAATTTCGCCATGGAAGCTGGCTTACACCTAAAGCGGTAGAGTCAGTTTTTCACTTTCTGAGGAAGTATCAGATAACCTACATTACAGCAGACGAACCCCAGTATGGAAGTCTTGCAACAATACCATTCTATCCTGAGCTAACAACTGAAATAGCCTATTTCAGATTCCATGGTCGAAACAAAGAAAACTGGCTCAAAAAGGGAATTCCGACATCGCTCAGATACGATTACAGATACTCGGATGATGAGTTAAAGAGCTTCATTCCATCAATCCGCAGACTCAGTAAAAGGGCTAAGATGACCTATGTGATGTTTAACAATTGCCATGGAGCATCGGCTGTAAAGAATGCACTGAGGTTGATGGAAATGCTGGGAAATTAAGCATTTGAATCTTAACATAGATACAGCTGATGTAGGTTGACAGTAAAATCTTTTATGAGATACAATTTTACTGGTCAGAAAATGAGAGAGGGAAACAGTTTTAAATGGAGGGAGCGTGGAAAGAATAGGCTATAAATAATTCAACAGATTTTTATTTGTCTGCAAGCTAATATTTAATTTTATAAATTATACTGCATTCCTATAGTTTTGATGGTTTTTGAAAGAGATTAACATTAATACAAGGATTCAAAAAAAAAATTAATTAATGCAGTTGTATAATTTAGTGCAGTTGTATAATATAAGTTAGCCATATAATAAATCATGCGTGAACCAAACTTTTCAGAATCACAATTACAACAAGCCGTTAATACGGCATTTATCCGCCATGTGTTCAATTTGCATGGAGAGTGGATATTCGCAAATGTCCCATCTCTTTATGCAGAATATGATCTTGGTTGGGATAGTGCATTTTATCTTAGGTGGCTTCCTTATATTCCAGCAGATGACCATGAAGGTTGTAATTTTTTTATTCAATATAAATTATCCGTGCTATTAACTAGCGCCGGAGCAAAGCAGTGGAAATTTTGGGGTTCCGAATATTTTAGGTACAAAATACCCCATAGCACAAAAGATGCTAATGGAGATTTTGTAGATGACTATCATCAATGCGAACGGCTAAAGGAACTCGCAAATAGAAATTATCCTACATTTTATGCCACAAACGAAACTCTTTCTAAAGATGAACTAAAAGCAAGATATGATGATGGTACTTTGCTGGACTTTATACCTTTATTAGATGTTAGGAATGTAAGTGGCTTACACAAATTTGTTACATTTACAAATGATTCTAGTTACTTCTTGCTGCATAGCGAGAAAGAAGAGGCCAAAAAACTGTCTTTTTCTGAGGCATTAAGAGTTATCTATGAGGGGCCAACCACTAATATCTCAGAATCAAATGAATTAATTCTAGAGGCATTAAAAGTCATGGGTGAAGCAGATGAATCATGGCGAAATGATCTTTTACTAATCAATCAAGTAATTAATTTTCCGGAGCCCCTTAGGCCATGGATAAAACGTTACATGATCGCAAGGTTTATTCGCAAGCATATTGGTGCAGAAATGATGTGGCTGCCCAAAAATGGCTAACAATGCGCTCCAGCGGACCGCCAATCCGCCGGCGCTTCGCTTGGCGTCTTGTCGGCCGCTGAGCTTGGTCGTTATGTAGGAAATAATGATAAAATGTCATTTATGAAAACTAAAGCTGGAAATGACGATAAAATTATAATCTAATTCTCCTATAATAAAGACCTGATCGAGAAAGTGAAATCTATTTCTAGCAGAAAATGGAATCCAAAGGGAAAATACTAGGAAGTTCCTTATGATGAAAATTTAATTTTAAGGCTTCAAGACCTTTTTGGAGAAAATCTTATTGTTGATCCTAATAAACAATACTAATATAGCACGTATAAAAAACCCACTTGATAGTATTTTAAGGAGGAATTCATGAATACATCCAAAAGGTTGCATATCCGCGAAGTTGATATGCATGAGTTATATGAAATTGCGTCTGAATTTTTGAGGAGGAATAGATAATATGGCTATCCACTTATCAGCACGGCTTGCTTGGCATGACAAGGGATGGAATGGCTGCATTTGTGGTAATCCGAAATTGAATGTTTCCTGTATGGTGCATGAACATATTCGAGATGGCAGGGATGAAGAATTTGAAATCCAGAATGCTGGAAAAAGTCTAAAGGATCTTTCCACTGACAAATTACCACCTTGCTCAAGGGACCCAGGTACTTTCTCTTGCAATGGATTTAAAATCGTCCATCACGACCCATTAGACTGGAGAAATCTACCCTCCGTAGAAGAAGAAATACCCCCTTATTCTTTCTGTACAAGCCCCTA
>JAADIE010000044.1 GCA_013151495.1 Nitrospirota bacterium
TGAGAAAAGGCTAAGAGTATAAACACTACATCAAACATAACCAGTCTCTAATTCATAAAAAATCAGGGGCTCCTATTAAAGCAGATCATTTACTTTTCTTTCTGCGTAGCATCTTGACAAACTCTACAATAAAAAAGACCAGCGATGATAGCCCGAGCACCACGGCCAGGTCTCGTAAAGAAAGTGGAGATGTTCTGAAAAAGTTGTTCATTACCGGCAAATAAATTACCGCAAACTGCATTAAAACGCTAAAAAGCACCGAATAAACCAGAGGTTTATTAGAAAAAAGGCCTCTGCTAAAGGCTGATTCCTTTTCAGTTCTTATTGACAGTACATTAAAAAGCTGAGCAAAACAAAGGGTACTGAATACCATTGTCTGCCAGTTTTCATTTCCTCTGCTTAACTCCCAGTGTTGAAGCGCCAACACCAGCAATGCCATTAACAATCCTATCCAGATAGCATCTATTCCAAGGCGATGGGCAAAAATACTTTCCCTTGGTGGTCTGGGCTTTCTATTCATAATATCTCCCTCCTCTGGCTCAGCGGACAGAGAAATAGCAGGAAGACCATCGGTTATCAGATTAATCCACAGTATATGAATTGGAAGCAATGGAAGGGGCAGTGCTAAGAAAGGAGCGAGAAACAGTGTCCAGACCTCTGCAGAGTTGGTAGCAAGGAGGTATTTTATGAACTTTCTTATGTTGTCGTATATTTTACGGCCCTCCTTTACAGCCTTTACAATGGTTGCAAAGTTGTCGTCAAGCAATATCATGTGGGCCGCCTCTTTGGCAACATCTGTACCGGTTATACCCATTGCCACACCAATGTCAGCCCTTTTTAGTGCTGGTGCATCATTCACACCATCACCAGTCATGGCCACAAAGTGACCCCGGTCCTGGAGGGCCTTAACAATTTTCAGTTTCTGCTCCGGAGCCACCCTTGCATAAACCCTGATATGCTCCACTTTCTCCTTGAACTCCTCTTCTGAAAGCCTCTCAAGCTCCGCGCCTGTAATTACTGAAGAGTTTTCCTCGGTAATCAGGCCCAACTTTAACGCTATAGTTCGAGCAGTAACAGGATGGTCACCGGTAATCATTACAGGCACGATACCAGCCTTTTTACATGCCTCTATAGCATCAAAGACCTCCTTCCGCGGTGGGTCCATAAGACCAACGAGACCTAAAAAGACTAAGTCATTTTCTATGTACTCAGGAGACAGATCCTCTGGTATACTGTCAAATCTCCGCATTCCAATAGCAAGAACCCTGAGGCCCTCTGAGGCCATCTTTTCATTCATTTTAAGCAGGACATCCCGCGTGGTCTCATCAATTTCTCCTTTCAGTGCCATTGAGGTCGACTTTTCTATAAGCACATCAGCTGCACCCTTTGTAAAGGAAATGTATCCTGAATCAGTTTTATGGATAGTTGTCATGGCCTTTCGGTCTGAATCAAAGGGTATCTCGTTCACCCTTGGATACTCTGAAAGCAGATCAAACTTATCAAAGCCGAGTTTTGCAGCAAATTCGTACAAAGCCAGCTCTGTTGGTTCTCCCACGGCTTTGTTACCATCTCCCATCTGAACATCATTACTAAGGGCAAGGGCAAGAAGGAAATCTCTATTTTCCTTAACATCAGCATTGTTTTCTACATCTATGATTTTCCCATCGAGGTAGATCTGAACAACCTTCATTCGATTTTCTGTCAGGGTTCCAGTCTTGTCTGTACAAATATATGTCACAGAACCAAGACTTTCAACGGCAGGTAGCTTTCGTATTAACGCATTTTGCTTGACCATTTTTCTCGCACCAATAGCAAGTGATATAGTAACCACTGCAGGCAGGGCCTCAGGTATAGCAGCTACAGTTAAGGACACAGCCGTGAGCAACATCAATAAAACTGGTTCGCCTCGGAGTATTCCAAAAAGAAAGATAACCGTACAAATCAGTATTATTGCAATAGCCAGCCTTTTTCCAAAGGCGGCCAGCCTTTTCTGAAGAGGCGTCTTGGGCTCCTCAGATTCCTGCAACATGGTGGCAATTCGTCCAAGCTCGGTATCCATTCCAGTGGCCACCACAACTCCCTTTCCTCTTCCATATGTAACAACCGTGCCCTTGAAGGCCATGTTTTTCCTGTCGCCAAGGGGTAGGTCATCATCAACCAAGGCAGACACATGCTTCTTAACTGCCAGAGACTCACCCGTTAGGGCCGCCTCCTCTATTTTTAACTGGTAAACCTCCATAAGCCTGATATCTGCAGGCACCATAGTTCCGGCCTCAAGCAAAACTATGTCGCCAGGAACAAGTTCAGAAGCCTTTACATGTGTTACCCTTCCCTGTCTAATAACTGTGGCAAGTGGGGCAGAGAGCTTTTTCAATGCCTCCATGGCCTTCTCTGCCCTGTATTCCTGGACAAAGCCGAGCACTGCATTAAGTAAAAGGATTACCGCAATAGCAATAGTATCCTTTAAATCTCCTATAATGCCAGAGAGTACCGCAGCGGCAATCAATACAACAATCATAAAGTCTTTGAATTGGTCAAAAAACATCCTGATGGGCCCCTTTTTCTTCTTTTTAATAAGCTCGTTGGGGCCATATGTGTTAAGGCGGGCCTTTGCTTCTTCGGTGCTCAGTCCTTCAGGCGAGCTTTTAAGCTCTTTCAGGGTCTCCTCAATACTGAGCTTATACCACTTCGTTTTTTCTTCCATTAAGTTAAATTCTAACAAAACAAAAAGGGGGTATTTAAACCCCCTTATCTATTCATTATGTGAAATTATAATGTTATTATGCAGCAACCTGTGATTCTACCTCTTTGAGCCACAAAAGCCTGGAGCTATTGATCATGGTTTTATTCACCGCCTCAATTAACTCAGCAGGTTGGAACTCCAGATCATCCCGCTTCTTGAAGTCTCCAGCACTTAGCTGAGGCTTAAATCCCTTGACAACCTTTTTGACATCACCTGAGGTGGCTGCCTTTAATTTAAGTCCCATCTTCTTTGCTATTGCTTTTATTATATCAATATTTGCCTTTGATTCGGCAAATGGTTCAATTGCAGCGTTAACCGACTTTATTTTACCCATGTAATCAATAATACTTCCATCAGATTCAAAGGCTGTAGTGGAAGGCAATATAAGATCAGCCTGACGGGCAAGATCAGTCATATGAGAGCACTGTACAATTAGCATGTCAACATCCGCTGGTCTGTCCATTGCCACATCACCAACCACATAGAGAACCTTCATACCCTTTGTAGACATCTCCTTGAAGCCCTTTCCTTCACCTTTAATCCCCACCATCAGGGCACCCTTTGCATTAGCCTCTACTGGCACAGAGAGGGCCTGTCCTTTTATAAGGGCCACATTAACCGCTGCTTCATAATACACAGGAGATGTAATTAGCACCGGATTTTTAGCTCCCACATAGAGCTCTGCAGCCTTTTTTACCTCCTCTGAGACCTCTGTCTTTGGGAGCTTGAGGCCCTTTGGTATGGTCTCACCAAGCTCCTTCAAAGCCACTGCAAGGGCTGCAAGGACATCTGTCTCGCTACCCTTTATAGAAACATCTGCTACCTCTGAAAGCCTTGTATCTTCAGAGTTTATAATAACGAGCTTTGCGCCTCTTGCCTTTGCCCTTCTCAAGGAGGCATCCAATGAGGCAAATACCCTATCCCACTGTGATGGGTTAAGCCCTACAACTACAAGGCAGTCTGCCTCGTTAAGGTCAACCGAAGGCCCCAGCAGACTGCTCTCATCAGCATAAGCACTTACGGTGCTGTCTATACTCTTTATTCCAGCCTCATCAGCAAATCTCTTTAAAGTTATATAATCTTCATTCAGCAGATTACCCGAGGCAATAATTCCACTGTTTGCATCATCCATTAAAGCCCTTGCTGCATCCTCTATTGCCTGTGTCCACGAAACAGGCTTTAACTCTCCATCTATCTTTTTCATGGGCTCAAGCACCCTGGTATCGCCGTTTATATAATCAAATCCGTATCTGCCGTAAGCACATATAAAATAATCGACTCTACCCTTGTCGCCACCAGCATTTACCTTTGCCACATCACCTCTGTAAGTGCTAACAACTGTAGCACAGGCATTTCCGCAAAACAGACAGGTTGATTCTACCCTTTCGTAATCCCATTCGCGTCCTCTACGCCACCGATCTGCCTCCAGTATGGCATTAACCGGACAGGCATCCAGACAACTACCACAGAAAGTACAACCAGCCTCATGCAGTGGTCTGTCCTGTGCAGTGGTTACCTTGGAGCCAACACCACGACCATAAAAATCAAGCACTGATGTGCCCTGCTCCTTGCATACCCTTACGCAACGGGCACACAGTATACAGTAGTCTGGATCACGCTTTATAAATGGGTTTGACTCATCAGTATCAAAACCAAACTTCTTTCTGGTAAAGGATGATTCCTTTATCTCAAGATCATAGGCATATTTCTGAAGCTGGCAAACACCGGCCTTTGTGCAGGTCATGCAATCAAGGGGATGCATACTGAGTATAAGGTCTATTACATATTTTCTGATCTCCTCAATCTGCTCATTGGTGGTCTTGACCACCATTCCATCCTTTGCCCTTGCTGTACAGGCGGTCATGGGTGCCTTCATACCCTCGATCTCAACAAGGCACATACGACAGGCACCAATTCCCTTCATACCCTTTAAATAACATAGATTTGGTATATGAATGCCTGCCTCTTCTGCAGCATCCAGTATTGTTGAACCAGCCTTTGCAGTAACCTCTTTTCCGTCTATCGTTAGCTTAATCTTCTCCGACATGAAAACCTCCTCATATATATTAGTTTTGAGTTTTTTTAGTGTTTAGTACTTAGTTAATTAAATCATATATCTGAAATCAAAAGTTATCCCACCGTCTCTTCTACCTCTTTCTCCTTTATCACTCTACCAGTTTTCCTTTCTACGACCACTATTGCACCAGTAGGACAGACCGGCAGACACTCACCACAACAGGAACACCTTCTGTCTCGTATCTCAAAAGGGGGATAACCTGAATAAAATTTGTTTTCTCTTGTCTGTCCAAAAATCGCATGATCCCTGCAGACCGCCTTGCAATCACCACAGTTAATGCATTTTTCACCAATAATTTTATACCTGATAAATTCCTTACATTCTGCATCAGGGCATACACCATTTATGTGTTCATCAAATACACCACTTTCTATCCATTCAAGCATAAATCTGGCAGTGTCCTTACCCTTTTTACAAAAGGACGACACCAGCATATCAGATGCTATCCTTTTAAGGGCATTTATATCATCTTGACTACCCTGATTGTCTATTATCCTTTCAAGCCTGATCCTTGCCTCATAAGAGCCCATGGCACAGGGAAAGCACCTGCCACACATGGGGCCCTTTAAAAACTCTTCAACATAATACAGCGCCCTCTGAACAGGGCAACCTATCTCTTCGTCAGCCTTCTTTTTTATATCCTCTACCTTAATAACAACCTTCTTTTCTTCCATATCTCACACCCCATTAAATTAAAAATCTAAAGTCTGAAATCCTAAATCTGAAATCAATAAAGTGCCTCCGACAGATAGAACACCTCGGGCAGCAGATAGCTTACAACATCTCGATAATTGATCAAACCAACGATCTTGTCACCCTCAAGCACGGGAAGATGTCTTTTCTTCTTCTCTGCTACCATCTGTACAGCTACCGAGATATCATCGTCAGGAGAGAAGGTAATAAGGTCTTTACTCATTACATTTTCCACAGGCTCTGAATCAAGATCAATACCCTTTGCAGTACAGTGAACCACATCCCTTTCTGTAAACATACCTACCAGTTTATCATTTTCATCCACCACCAGCAGGGCACCAATATTGTGATCACTCATAAACTTCACTGCATAGGCAACACTCTTGTCTTTTCTTACAGTGAATACCTCCCGTGGTTTAGATTCAAGGATATCCTTCAGTTTCATCTTTACTCTCCTTTCAATGGTTTCTATCTTTTCAGGAGGAATCTTCAAAGCCTCGACCATCTTGAGATGGCGCTCTTTCCAGATTTTTACTGCATCTACAGGGCATACCATGTAGCATGCCTTACATTTTGTGCAATAATCTCTGTCTATAATAAAGGCATCTTTGGTCTCTTTAACAGCATCAAAGGCACAGGCCTCTTTACATAGGCCACAACGAATACACTGGGTAAGGTCGATAGTAAAAACCCCCAGGCCATTACAGACCTTGGCCCGACAGTACTTATCGTAGATGTGCTCTTCGTATTCTTCTCTGAAGTACTTGATGGTACTTAGAACCGGATTTGGTGCACTCTGACCAAGACCACAAAGAGAGCCGGCCTGGGTAAGCTTACCGTATTTAATTAGCCTTTCAATGTCACCAGGCTGTCCCTCGCCATTTGTTATTCTCTCAAGTATCTGTAGCATCTGGTAAGTACCAATCCTGCACGGAGGGCACTTACCACAGGATTCTGCCTGCGTAAAGCTCAGGAAGTATTTGGCCACATCCACCATACAGGTATCTTCATCCATTACAACCATACCACCAGAGCCCATCATAGAGCCAACCTTTTTCAGGCTGTCAAAGTCAACGGGAAGGTCCAGATACTCCTCAGGAAGACATCCACCGGAAGGACCTCCTGTCTGAACGGCCTTGAATTTCTTGTCTCCAAGTATTCCTCCACCAATATCAAAAATGATCTCCCTGAGGGTAATACCCATTGGGACCTCAACCAGTCCTGTATTTTTCACCTTACCTGTAAGGGCAAAAACCTTTGTACCAGGAGAACTTTCTGTACCAATTGAGCGAAACCAGTCGGCACCATTTTCAATAATAGGAGGAACGCAAGCATATGTCTCAATATTGTTAAGGTTTGAGGGTATGCCCCACAAACCACCACCTGGCTCACTGAGTCTTGGGGGCCTTGGTCTGGGAAAGCCCCTGTCTCCCTCTATTGAAGCAACAAGAGCAGTTGACTCACCACAAACAAAGGCACCCGCACCTTCACGAATATCTAAATAAAAGCTAAAGTCTGTTCCAAGAATGTTTTCACCAAGTAAACCCAGATCCTCTGCCTGTTTAATTGCATGGCGGAGGTTTTTAACAGCCAGAGGATATTCATGACGAACATAAATGAAACCATACTCAGCACCAATTGCATAGGCACATAGCAACATACCCTCGATCAGGCTATGAGGATCGCCCTCCATAATCGAACGGTCCATAAATGCGCCCGGGTCTCCCTCGTCACCATTGGCTATAACGAACTTAAGATCTCCAGGAGCCCTTTTAGTATGACGCCATTTTTTACCTGCCGGGAAACCTGCACCACCACGACCACGAAGGTTTGCCCTGTCGACCTCGTCGAGGACCTGGTCGGGAGTCATTGAACTTAGAGCCTTTTCCAGTGCAGAATACCCACCAACAGCAATGTAATGATAGATATTAAGGGGATCTATTCTCCCGTTATTGCGCAGTGCAACACGCATTTGCTTCTTGTAAAAGGGAAGTTCATCCATTATTTCATGGGGCTCGACAAGAAGGGAATCCCTGTTTAAAAGATATCTTACAGGATATCCGGCTGATAGTGTATTTGATACTATGGCCTCGGCATCGTCCTCTTTTACCTTCTGATAAAAATAACCAAAGGGCTCAATCTTCATTACAGGCCCCTTCTGACACAGTCCCTGACAACCGGTTTTGACGACCTGTATGTCAAGCCCTTTTTCTTTAGCCTTCTGCTCTATCCTTTCAATTACCTTATTGGCACCAGTGGCCATACAGGCAGTACCTGTACATGCCCTGATCCTCTCCTTACCCTCAGGGAAGGTTTCCTCTTTTAAAAGGAGCCTTAAATTTTTTAGATCTTCAATGCTCTTAAGTCTTGCCATAGCCTCCTCACTCTAATTTATTATAATTATTCCTCTTCAATCTCCTTAACAAGCACATCGAGTTTCTTGGGTGTCAGTTCACCAACAACCTCTTCGTTTACTGTTACTACTGGTGCAAGTCCACAGCAACCCACACATCCTACAGTTTCAAGGGTCATGGTCAGGTCTTCTGTAGTCTCGCCCACATCAATCTTGAAGTGCTCCTGTAGTTTCTCAAGAACCTTACCTGCACCACGAACATGGCAGGCAGTTCCCATACAAACCCTTACTATCTTCTTACCACGAGGGCTGAAGTGAAACTGATGATAAAAGCTTGCTACAGAATAAATCTCTGCCAGAGGAAGACCAAGCTTCTTTGACAGTCTTTCCAGGGCCTCTCCTGGCAGATACCCATAGTCCTCCTGAATCTTATGCAGTATGGGTATCAATAGGGCCTTCTTCTTATCGTGCTCGCATATATGTCTGCCAACCTTGCCGATCTCCTTTTCCACATCAATGCTTTCTATATCCATAGGAACCTCCAAAAAATCTAAAATCTAAAATCTAAAATCTAAAATCTGAAATCAGAAATCCCAATTACCCCACCCCTTCGTGGGGCTTAGCAACTGCATCAAGCTTTCTCCTGTCGGCCATACTCAGAAGTTTACGCTCAACACCAAATCTGCCTGGCTCATATTTCCTTAGTTTTAACGCCTCTCTGGCACTATCAATATATTTAAACGCAAGCTCCAGGATTTTGTCAGGATCTGGCTCAAAGTGTAATGCCCCCCTGAACCTTTCATACCAGACCTCGGTCATTATTCTTGTTACCTCTTCAGATGAGCCAACCGGTGATTCTCCACCAAATATTACAGGCACACCAGAAGCAGCAAAGTAACATCCAATTGCTATAGCCTTTTCGCTCATCCATTCGGGTGCAATTCCAACACCTGGCATTCCACCTATCTCATCGGAAAGTCCACCCTCTTCTGCCATTGCAGAAAGTATAGTGAGTATTCTTGAGTTGTCAACACAGGCACCTACATGCAGTATGGGTGGGATACCAATAGCCTCACATACCTCTCTTAATCCTGGGCCAGCATTTTCCAGGGCCATCTCTGGTGTAAGATAACCGGCCGTACCACAGGCTGCTGAACCACATCCGGTTGAGACAACGAGGACATCATTTTTGATCAATTCTGTGGCCAGGTATTTATGTATTCCAGTAGACGGCACCCTTGGATTATCACAACCGGCAAGACCAACAACTCCCCTGATCCTGCCTGCTATAATTGCGTCGTTTAAAGGCCTGAAGGAGCCTCTGAACCTACCCCCCTGCATATACTCGATATACTCATGGGAGAATCCGCCGATAAGAGGATACTTATCAGTTATATGACTACCCTCAGACTTACGGTTTTTATAATTATCAATGGCCATTCTGACAATTTTCCGTGCTGTTTCTTTTGCATTGTGTTCATCATACTCTACATGAACAGCACCCGGTATTTTTGCCTTCTCAGATGTGGTAATCACAAGGGTATGAAACTTCTTACTCAACTCTGCTATAGCAGGCATAATACACTGAACATCAACAGTAATGGCGTCTACAAGGCCGGTCATAATTCCAAGCTCCTGATTTGTAAATCCACCAGCAGTTGGTATACCGTGGCGCATTAACACCTCGTTAGCAGTACAGCACATACCACCAAGATTAATACCTTCTGCTCCCTTGCTCTTTGCATACTCGATCATTTCAGGCTCACTTGCCACAGCAACTATCATCTCTGCCAGCGTTGGTTCATGACCATGCACAACTATATTTACCTCTTTTTCTTTAAAAATTCCAAAACTTGCCTCCGCCTTTATTGGTGTCGGTGTTCCAAAAAGTATATCCGTTATATCTGTTGAGATCATACAACCGCCCCATCCATCAGCCAGTGCAGTCCTCAGCCCCTGTGTAAGTAGATGATCAGGATCATGATCAACGCCGATTGAAGTTCTGTGCATGGCCTCAACCACTTCTCTGTCGATTCCTCTTGGAGCTACCCCATATTTCTCCCAGCGCTCCTGTGTCTTTTTTGGGGCCCTTTTAAGATAATTTATTCTGCCCTGTTGTCTGCCAAAATCTTCTATGAAAGCAAGGGCAACCTCCTTTGCAATGGTATTAACAGATTTGCCTTCGATATCAATTCCCAGATAACCGGCAACCCTGTATAGTTTTTTTACATCAGTAATCTGGAAGTCCTGTGTCTTACCCTCAGCCACAGCCAGTAGAATAAAGGCCATATCTCTTGCATGATCAGAATGGGCAGCTGTACCAGCAGCAATCATCCTGACGAGATTTCTGGCAGCCACCGTTGGCAGGGTTGCACCGCATACACCACGGGCCTTTTCCTCAGCGTCCTGCCCAACAAGTCTGCAGGGTCCCATATGGCAGACCCTACAACATGCACCACTTTCTCCAATCGGACAGGGTTTTAATTTCTGAGCCCTGTCAAAGCAGGTCTCCAGATGGTGTTCTTCTGCCCACTCCACGATCTTCTCTGCTGCTTCATTGGCACTTTTTATGTTTTTTTCAATCATAATTACCTCCAAGAGAGAAAAGTATTTCGATTAACAATTTTCATACTTATATAATAGGATCCATCTCAAGGGCTGGATGCCCAACCTTTGTTAACCACTCTAAAAGCTTCTCCGAATCCTCACACACAGTCTCATCTGCTATTTTATCAAGCAGATCTGGCACTCCTTCCTCTTCGGCCCTCTTCTGAAACTGCTCCTTTATCCTTTCTTTAAGAGCCTTTGTCATCCACACTATCCTTTTAATACCCCCATCACCAGCAAGAAATTTCCTGCTTGATATGAAGTTTACACCAATACCCATAAAACCAGGGGTCTGCACACCTCCACCAACCGTACCGGCAAGAGTGGAAAACTTCATCCCGATCGGTGTCATCCCAGTATGACCTCTCTGCACTATCATTACGCCATTAGCCTCAGGAATAATGGCTACTATACACTCAAAACAACCACAGGAAGTCATGGGATTTTCCATAATCGTATAGAGATTCAGCGTCTCAACAGCACCACCTGATGCCTTTTTCAGATACTCATCTACACCTGTATAACGGCCATACCTTGGATCAATCAGCTCACCTTTTGGTACAGGCTGGTTACCTCCGGTTGGATCTATCTCATAAGCTGCCTTGCAGTCCAGCCAGTTATAAGCACCACAGAGACCAAGCCTCTCCGGGGTAATAACACAGACATGGCTTGGTGCAAAGCTCTGACAGAGAAGACAACTGTAAAAGGTATCAACACTGTCATCTGTAAGGGCTGCAAGGCGCTCATCTCTTGCCTTCCACTCAGCCCGTGCCTCCTCACGCCACTTGATAACATCCTCTTCGGTTGTAAAAAGGGTTATCTGAACCTTATCAACTATGGCCTTAAATCTTTTATGTGTCATGGCATGATGAATTTTTGCTATGTCTTCAAGAGAAAAGCCCTCGGCCTTTGCTGCCTTACTTATTCGAATCCAGTTAATATCCCTCTGGCCCATATGCCAGATACCCTGTCCTTCATTTATGTTGTGGTGTAGTCTTCTTTCGATTATTGGCAGAAAATCCGGCTGCATCTTTCTGCCAGCCACCTCAACCAGAATTCCAAGAGGCATTACACCACCTTTTTCATATCGTTCCTTCCAGTCGTCGCCAACAATTATAATCTTTCCATCCTCTATTTCATCCATCTCTCTCATCCTGGCCCATTCAAAGGCAGGAGAACGGGTTCCACCAAATTCAATGAAGGTCTCTTCCTTTCGAATCCTTTCACCCTCAAAGGCCGGTCCATAGGCAATCGGTATTGGAGGCTTGTCTACCACAACCTTCAGGCCCCTTACCTCGATTGCACGCTGAACGATCTTGTCATGATCAAGCTCCTTCTCAACCTCCTCATAGGTACAAACACCGGTAGGATGAATAACCGGAACATCTGTATCACAGACCGCAGGAAAGCCCATGTTGATAGCACCGGCTCCTGTTGCCCACTTTATATCGTCCATTTCACCAAGGGCTAAGGCAAAAGCAAACACACGGTCCTTTGTATACTTGAGGTTGGCCTTGTAATCGCCAGGCTTATGACCGCCAAATATCATGGCTGCCCTTATTGCCCAGTCAAGGGCATAAAGGGTATGCTCAGTTTTGGTACCAAGAGGCACCACATAGACATCCCAGCCAAGCTCCACTCCCTGATTAAGAAGCTGCCTCGTAACACTTGTAACCTTTCCGTCCTTGTCTTTGGCCTGTCCTGAAAGAAAAACAAGTATGTTTTTCTCCTGAAGTTCACGAACGATTTTTACTGCTGTCTCTTCGTCCGGTGCAGCTCCAATAATGGCTGCAAACCCTGGCATCCTGCCATCAACCAGCTGTATACCAAGGTTACGCTGTATGGTATCTGTGATAAAGCCATTGTACTCATAACCGGTCTCCGGGTCCTTCTCTGGCTCTAACCCCTCGATATATCTAAGGGCAAGCCATATCTCTTCTGCAAACAGAGTGGCCATGCCGCTGTCGAGGGCCTCACCAAGATAAGGGGTCCAGAGCTCATTGTCAGGCTCATTGTGTAATAGCTCGCGCGTCATCCTGAGGGCTTCTTTCATATCCTTGAGCGTCTTTACCTCAAAGCCGGTTATGGCATAAATCATTGGAAGATAGTATGCAGTGTCTGGAAATTCAAAGTGGTAATCCTCTCCCTTTTCGGCTATCACCTTCTGAAGCAATTCCTCAGCCTGTCTAAAGACTTTATGAGAGCCACGTATCGCTGCCGAGGCAATTATCTTTGACATCTGAACCTCCTCTTCTTCATGATATCTTTTAAATTAACAAAATCCCGCCCTGCCTTCCTCAAGACGGGATACATATTACTTTTCCTTAATTTTTATATTTTTTACTATATAAAGTCAACTTATTTTATGTCTTAATTTAAATTAATAATAATCAGGCTGCCCTTGAACGCAGAAATGCAGGCAGGCCATTTGCCTCTCTTGGACCCACTGTTACCTTCCAGCCTTCAAGCTTCTCCTCAATAGCGCCACTGAGAATTGCTACATATCCGGGTATAATGAGCTCTCGGTGCTTAATCTCATTCTCTATTCCGCTTTCCTTTATAAAATTTGCTATCTTTGATCCTGTGAATTTACCAGCCGCCCAGGCAGTAAGAACACTCAATCCCTCGCAATCCATTACCGCAAGCCATGCTGGCACCTTAGAGTTTTCGATCTCACCAGAAACAATAAAGTAAGTAAGGGAGAAATTGGTTGTAATAAGTAACGGCGATTCAGGAGTTGGATCACCAATCTTGTAAATCTTCTGCTCAACCTGCATTGGCACCTGCGGATCAGTGTAAATATTCTGCCTCAGGGTAAACAGGGCAAGGTTTTTCCATTTCTCAGCTGAACTCAAGACCACTATCGATGAGTACTTACATACCCCGAGGCCTGCTACCAGTGCCTCAAACATGGAATCATCTCTTTGTGCAAAAGTAATCACAGGATAACCAAGGGGCTTGAAGTTCTTTTTAATAGCTGCTCTTCTTATATAAGTATTATGTTCCAGGATCTCAGAGGCCTTCCTTGCACCTGAATCTATCACTATATCTTCAACACCCAGGGATTTAATCTTCTCAGTTAGTGCTGAAAGAGCCTCAAGCCCATCAGCCTTTGCACCCACAGTGGCCTTGTTTGCCTTGGCAATCTCCACCATTTTGTCGGCATTTCCTTCGGTAACACCGTAAAGTATGGCACCCTTTCCACTGAAATGCTTGAGAGCTGCCTCTGCTGCATCCGGATTTTCGGTGGCAACGATTACAGGCACCTCAGGAGCCTTGGAAGCCACCTTTTCAGCCAGGGCCTGGAACTTGGCCACATCACCAGATTCATTGGTAATACATATACCATCAACCCTTAATAGCTGACCAACCCTGTTTATTTCAGATGTAAGCACATCATCGATTTTGGCCTCAATAGCAGAATCATCCTCTGTGTCCTTTATTTCAAGCACAAAGGCATTTGGATTAACAAACTTTTTCTCGTGCCTGAAAAGCACCGTCTCTTCACCCATCTTTACGGCCTTGTCACCACTACCAAAAGTGATAGGTCTTATGGGAGGTGCAGAGGCCTCTCCAAGGATCTTTTTTGCTTCCTCAGAGACATCCGGACATTTATCAAGGGTGGTCTGCCTCTGGGCAAGCTTCATTGCAAAGGCAAGACAGGTTGGAAATCCGCATTTTTTGCAGTTGGTCTTAGGCAAAAGCTTGAATATCTCAACTCCTGATAAAGCCATTTTATTACCTCCAAAGATTTGGTTATTTTTTACATCAGCTCATCAACAAACTTCTCAACAAGCTCAACTGCCCTTGGATGACGCATTATAATTAACTCAGCCCCAGAAAGCATAAGAGAGGAAGCAGTCATGGCCTCCCAGAGAATTGCACGCTCCTCGAGGCTTCCCCATTCGGGCAGTATATCCTCACCAGCCTGGGTTTCCTTTATCTTCCAGACATACATACCAACATCACCAAGCATTGGTGGCTGCATAACCTCGTCATTCTGAGCCAGGGCTGCAAGGCGTATCCTTTCCATAACCGAGTAGGTGTATTCAAGTCCATAACCAAGGGCAGAACACATGGGGTCAGTGATTATCTTTTCCTTGTCAAAGCCCATCTGAGTAAGCAGGATGTTCAACTGTTTGGATAGATTTATATCAAGCTCACTCATGGCAATCAGCTTGTGCTCGTTTGCCATGGCAGCGGCTGCAATGGTCTTATAGTTGGCCTCCTGGGCCTTACCTATAATACAGTTATAACCCTTTGCAGCCTCTGCAACCTTAGGAAGGACCTCTGAGTCCTTTTCAACATGGTTACTGCCAAGGATTATCAGGGGTACCTTAACGGCACCAAGGACATCCTTTACAACCTTTACCGCATCATCAGCAGACAGATCCTTGTTATCCGGATGCGTACCTATCAGCCTGAGAGCTATTGCCCTTGCCTTTAGCTCATCCTGACAGTACTGAGCCCATTTAACCGGATCGTCACTGACATCAGCATAAACCCTCCTGACCGTTTCAGGCCAGTCTTCAGGCGCAACATCCTGTATCTCAAGGGCAATCAACGGACGATTGGGTACCTCACCCTCGAATTTATGAAATGGCAGGGTATTTTCACCCCCAAAGGTCTCCTGCACATCTTTACCAATGGTTACCGGATAGACAACACCAGAAAAACTCTCTTTTGGTGCCTCAAATGCCATCTTAAACCTCCAAAGTATTTATTTTATATAAAACTACATCTCCAGATAAGAATGGGCATAAAGTGTCTTACCCTCTATGACATCAATGGTCTTTTTCATTACGCGCATCAACTCCTTATCCTCGATCTCCTCTCCATTTAGAACCTTTTCAAAGAGCTCCTTTTCCTCAAAAGCCTCCTTCATCTCCACAGGGTCTGCAATGGCTGCAGTAAGACCCACACGTTCTAACATCAGGAAATAGTATTTATTTAATATCGGCCTTACATTCTTTGGACAACCATTAGAAATATTACTAAGCCCCACCACTGTCTTCATTGGTGGCTCATTAAGCTGCTGGAACATCTCCACTGCCCTAATTACCTTAATTGCCTGCTCCTGGGTGGTGGCAATCTGAAGCACAAGCGGGTCGAGATAGAGGTTCTCAAGGGGTACTCCATACTCCATGGCCCTGGCCATAATTTCTGCAGCAATGGCTGCCCTTTCCTCCTCATCAGCAGGAAGTCCACCTTTACCTACAGTAAGGCCAATTATCAGACAGTTGTATTTTGCAGCAAGCTCAAGCATTGGAAATCTCTCAGGGTCATTAGAGGTGGAGTTTATCATCGGAAGTCCGTAATCGTTATTGTGCACCTTAAGACCTGCCTCGATGGCAGCATAGTTGGTGGTATCAAGACACACAGGCAGAGGCACTGCCTCCTGGATGGTGGTTACCATCCATTCCATGAGCTCTTCACCACCATCTTCTGCAGGGCCAATATTAGCATCGATCATACCTGCACCAGCCTCGTACTGCCTTTTTGCGATCTCCTGGATAGGACCTTTGTCCCGTTTGGCCATCGCCTCTCTAACACGCTTTGCGATAATGCTGAGCTTTTCACCAATGATTAGCATAAAACACCTCGCTAATTTTTATTTTTTATTACTTTTTTACACAATCGAGCATTAATTGTAACAAAAAATAACATAAAATTTTTGGAGTAAGAGTTTATCATATTGTTTATTTACAGGTAAAGTAAAAAATTTTTATACTTTTATTACTAAATTATTCTTTAACTTCAGGCAGTTATTTCAAAAACTCATTTATGGCTCTGGCAGCCCTCCTGCCAGCCCCCATTGCTGATATTACCGTGGCCGAACCGGTCACGATATCACCACCAGCAAAAATACCAGGCAGATTGGTTTGTCCGGTTTCCTCATCAACCACAATATAACCCCTTTCATTTAGCTTAAGCCCTTTAACAGAGGTGGTCAGAAGAGGATTTGCCTTTGTACCAATAGCCACAACAACTATATCTGCAGGGATTGTAAAGTTTGACCCTTCAATAGGCACAGGCCTTCTACGGCCACTTTCATCCATACCACGCAGGTCCATGCGTACACATTCTATCTCCTTTACCCAACCATCCCTGCCTATTAGTCTTACAGGTGCCGTGCAGAGCTCAAATCTCACACCCTCCTGTTTGGCATGCTCCACCTCTTCTTCTCTGGCAGGCAACTCGGCCATTGATCTTCTATACAGTATAACCGCCTCTTTTGCACCAAGCCTGAGTGCAGTCCTGACAGCATCCATGGCAACATTTCCACCACCAACCACAACCACCCTATCTCCCCTTTTAATAGGTGTATCATATTCCGGAAATCTATAAGCCCTCATAAGGTTTACCCTGGTCAAAAACTCATTGGCTGAGTACACACCGTTTAGTTCCTCACCAGGCACTCCCATAAACCTTGGAAGCCCTGCCCCTACTCCTATAAAACATGCATCAAACTCCCTTGTCAGCTCATCAAGGGTTATAAGTTTTCCCACTACTGCATTTTTTACTATCTCCACACCAAGATGTTCAAGCAGATAAAGCTCTCTCTGTACAATCTCGTTTGGCAGCCTGAACTCAGGAATCCCATAGATCAGCACCCCACCGGCTTCATGAAGGGCCTCAAATACAGTAACCCTGTGACCACTACGAGCAAGATCATATGCACAGCTAAGCCCGGAAGGGCCGCTTCCAATTATTGCTACAGACCTGCCTGTCTCGGGCAATCTGCTAAGTTCTCCATTTTCTCCCTGTCTCATGAACCAATCTGCTGCAAATCTCTCAAGCCTGCCAATAGCCACAGGCTTATGTTTTTTACCAAGTATACATACCTGCTCGCACTGCTTTTCCTGGGGGCAGACCCTGCCACAAACCCCTGGCATCAGGTTTACCTCTCTTATCTTTAAGCAGGCCTCAGCAAATCTCCTCTGCCGAATAAGGGCTATAAACTCTGGAATAGGTACATGCACCGGGCAGCCCTGCACACAGCCTGGTTTTTTACATTGCAGGCATCGGTTTGCCTCTCTTAAAGCCTCCTCATGAGTGTAACCAAGGGCGACCTCCTCGAAGTTCTTTATCCGCTCATTGGGAGGCTGCTCTGGCATAGGGGTTCTATCAATGTGCTGTTTTTCAGCCATGGCCCCTCACTTTTCAAAAATCAGATGGGGATGTCTCTTTTTCCACATCTCAAAGGAGAGTTGCTCCTCCTGTTTATATGTTAGCTGGCGGGCAATCAAGCCATCCCAGTCAACAAGGTGGCCGTCAAAGTCAGGCCCCTCAACACAGGCAAACCTCATCTTTCCACCAACCAAAACCCTGCATCCACCGCACATCCCTGTGCCATCCACCATAATGGGATTAAGGCTTACTATGGTTTTAATACCCTCGGGTTTAGTAAGCTCTGAGACGGCCTTCATCATTACTGACGGGCCGACAGCCATTACCATATCCGGCCTGTCCTCTTTGATCAGGGCCTGGAGGGCATCGGTAACAAACCCTTTAATACCTTCTGTGCCATCATTTGTTGTTATCATGACCCGATCGGATACGCTGGACATCTCAGTTTTATAAATGATCAGATCTGAAGAACGGGCCCCAATTATAGTGGTTATTCGGTTTTTGAATTTTTTCATCTCCCGGGCTATGGGATACAAAGGGGCAACTCCAAATCCTCCACCAACCAGTACCACATGGCCATATTTTTTAACAGGGGTGGGGTTTCCAAGGGGGCCACAGAGATCAAGCAGCCTCTCACCCTCTTTAAGCATACACATCTTGGTAGTAGTCTTTCCTACAGCCATTACAATAAGGGCTATCGATTCTGTCTCGGGCGAGATATCGGCAAGACTCAGTGGTATCCGCTCACCATGTTCATGCACTCGTACCATTACAAACTGTCCTGCTCTGGCTGCCCTGGAAAGCCTGGCTGCCTTTAGTCTGAAGTAATAGACATCGGGCTGGCGTACTAACCTCTTTTCAATGATTAGTGACATATCTGCCTTACATAGCTTTCTCGGATAAGATAAGGTTTTACATTAATGTAACTTTTTTACACACAAAAGAACATCCTTCTTTAAAAAGGCATAAATCATGCCAGCCCTGCTTTCTATTGAAGAAACAAATAAAAGCCTCTTTTTTTAAGGTATCTGGAAGCTATCCAGTATACTATAAAGGGAGGTCAGGGCCACAGAGTCTGGAGGCAACTCAAAGATCGGCTTACCTTCCAGATCAAACTGGAAAACCACTGGGTCATTTGGGATAGTTCCACCCACATTGAGTCCCAGCTCTTTTGCATACTGAACAAGGCTGTCACCTTCCTGTCCAGATATCCGGTTTATTATCAATACCCTCTGATCGATTTCAAGTTTTAGTTCATCTATTAGATCATTTATTCTTTTGGCTGTCTTAATACCCTTTATTGTTGGATCACTTACCATTATAAGCAGGTTAACCTTGTGGGTGGTTCTTCTACTTAAATGTTCCATACCCGCCTCATTGTCTATTATCACATAGGGGTATTTTTCAGAAAGGATATCGGTGTATTTTCTGATAATGTTATTGGCAGCACAATAACAGCCAGGCCCCTCAGGTCTACCCATAACAAGAAGATCAAACCCCTTTGCCTCTATAAGGGCCTGATTAATCTGGTATTCAAAAAGCTCTTCCATACTCATCCCACCAGGCCGATCAGCACCTGACCTGATTGTCTCAAGAGATGACTCACGAAGGGCACCAACCGTTGTATGGACATCTACACCAAGGGCCTCATTCAGGCAGGCATTGCTGTCTGCATCAACAGCAAGCACAGGCCCCCTTCTTTTCTCAAGCAGATACCTTAGAGTAAGTCCTGCAATGCTGGTCTTACCAGTGCCACCCTTTCCAGCAAGAGCAATTATATATGACATAACTCTCTCTCCTTTCCGTTAGGACTTGATTTTAAATAAAATTTAAAGTTTTTTATAATTAAGTCGAAATAGACTATACACCTTTTTTTATGGTAACATAACGCACTTAATTTAGGTGAAGATTACTCTTATTTTCGGAGCTAAAGGAGGAAGAATGTCTTTTATTGATGAGTTGAAATACGACCGAAATGGACTTATTCCAGCAATTATACAGGATGCTGAAACAGGTGAAGTCCTTATGATGGCTTATATGAACAGAACTGCCCTTGAAAGCACAATTAATACCGGCTATACCCATTTCTGGTCACGCTCGCGTCAGAAATACTGGAAAAAGGGTGAAACCTCAGGGCATGTCCAGGAGGTAAAGGAGATACTGGTGGATTGTGATAAGGACACCCTTTTAATAAAGGTTAAACAGCATGGCCCCGGGGCCTGTCATACCGGACACAGGAGCTGTTTTTATAGAAACATAAAGGGTGAAGAAATAGCAGAAAAGGTCTTTTCTGAAGAGGATGTATATGGAAAAAACAGTGCTTGATCAACTTTACTCTGTGGTGCTTGACAGGAAGAAAAACCCAAAAAAGGGTTCCTATACCTGCCAGTTATTCTCTAAGGGCAGACAGGAGATTCTGAAAAAGGTTGGAGAGGAGGCTGTCGAGGTGGTCCTGGCTGCAGCCAACAACGATACAAGACAGACCATTTACGAGCTTGCCGATCTGTTTTATCATATTATCGTAATGCTTGTTGAGTATGGCATCAAGCCAGAAGATATATATAATGAGCTACAAAATAGATTTGGTATTTCAGGTTTAGAGCTAAAAAACACGGAAGGAGGGTAGGAGATGGATTGTATTTTTTGTAAAATAGCAAAAAAAGAGATACCTTCAAAGATTGTATACGAGGATGACAAGTGTCTTGCCTTCGAGGACATCAATCCTCAGGCGCCTGTTCATATTCTGGTAATCCCCAAAAAACATATTGCCACAACCCTTGACCTTGGCGAGGAAGACAAAGAGGTTATAGGACATCTTGTGGTGATCGCAGCCCAGATAGCAAAGGAAAAGCAGATTGCTGATAGTGGTTATCGTCTTGTTATAAACACTAACAGAGACGCAGGCCAGACAGTTTTCCATGTCCATCTGCATCTACTGGGTGGTAGAGTAATGTCCTGGCCTCCAGGATAATTTCTCCATGAAACCCAGGGTGATAAATAAAGAGCTTCTGTGGAAGGGCAACTATCTTCAGGTCTTCAAATACAATCTTGTAAACAGCAACGGCAGGCCCCTGACCTGGGAGGTAGTAAAAAGAGTAGGCACTCGTGGAATTGTTGCAGTTGTACCGTTTACATCTTCAGGCGATGTGATCCTTGTTAAGCAGTACCGCCCACCGGTTCAGGCCTATGTGATAGAGTTCCCGGCCGGCCTGAACGACAGAAACGAGACCCTTGAAGAGGTGGCCCGAAGGGAACTTCTTGAAGAAACCGGCTACAGGGCCGATAGATTAGAACCCCTTATTACAGGGCCTCTTTCGTCTGGTGCATCTGCTGAAATATTGACTGTTTTTGTTGCTCCAAATGTTCAACCTTCAGGAAATCAACAGCTTGAGGATGCTGAACAGATAGAGGTTATCAAGTTACCTTCTGAGGGGTTCATGGAACATATTCTGGACCTACAAACAGAGGATACCATGCTTGATCTAAAGATACCCGGGCTCTTTGAGTTAGCCAGGCAAAAGGTTTTAAAATGAGCATCAAGAGAAAATTTGACCTTTTTATGTTGCTACTGACCGTAATCTTTCTCCTCAGTATTGTAATCTCCTATGGTGCAACCCATAATCTCCAACAAAAAACAAATGAACTTGTTAACCTCTCAAAGGAACTGGACTTCCTGACCTCTTTAAGAACAACCCTTCTTAATATAAACCATAATCTGAATATCTTTATAAAAACCAGTACCCCGCAGACCCTTGATGCAATTCAGAGAGATATTGAAAAACTCAAAAAACTCGTTTCAAAAACCCTTGACTTCAGGGCAGATGAAAAGGAATTCAAGACTATAGAATACATCAAAAATAATATGGACAAGTTTAATGAAAAACTCAACAAAATACTGTATTCTGAAGACAGCGTTGAGCGTACTATTGCTTACGATACTTTGCAGGTAGAGTTATTCGATAAGGTACTGAGAGCGATAGATGAACACTGGTATGAAGACTTTGAAAAAATCTATAAGGCCCAGATGGATTCCGAAAAGGCTCAGCTAATAGTCGTACACGCTTATTCGGTACTTATTATTACCCTTCTGGTCGTTTTTCTACTTATTCGTGGTGTAATTAAAAGACGCTTTATAGATCCCATACTTCAGTTAAGCAACACAAGTTATAAAATGGCATCTGGCGAGCTTCATCATCGTATAAATATCCAATCAAAAGACGAGCTTGAAGACCTCGGTAAGAACTTCAATCTTATGGCCCAGTCGCTTGAAAAAAACATCGAAGATCTTAAAAAGTATATTCAGAAAGAGCAAAAACTTATCCGAGAACTTTCTATATTGACCGAATTTATTGGTTATGTGGTTACAGAAAATGATATGGATACTCTCTTTCACAGATTTGTTGAAAGATGCAGAGATCTGCTCAAGTCAGACAATGCTGCCATGAAGGTCTTTTATAACCACGACTGCTACAGATTCATAACTACGAACAAACAGATTGATGAACAGGTTTTTGAGTCTGTCCTGAGAAGAAACGAAACCACCTTTGAGGAAATTCTCAGCAGTCAGGATATTGTCAATACAATCATCGATAACCCCACAATAATAAACCTCTTCAAAATCAAATATGCTATCTATATGCCACTGACATCCTCTACAGCGCTAAGGGGGGTAGTGGCCATTTATAATCAGGAACGCCCCTTTACAGAAGAGGATGAAAACAGCCTCTTTAACTTCGGGTTTCAGGCCTTTCAGACCATGTCGCTCCAGAACGAACTCTCCAGGCTTGCAAAAACCGATGGACTAACAGGTCTGTACAATCACAGGATGTTTCAGGAGAGGCTTGCAGAAGAAATTCTGAGAGCAGAACGATACAAAAGAACACTCTTTCTTCTTATGATAGATATTGATCACTTCAAACAAATAAACGACACTTACGGACACCAGGCCGGTGATATGGTGTTGAAAGAGGTAGCCCAGATCATCAAAAAAAGTGTCAGGCAGGTTGACTTTCCGGCCCGTTATGGCGGTGAAGAGTTTGCCTTAATACTTCCAGAGGCAGACTGTGAAAATGCCTATAAAGTAGGAGAGAGAATCAGACAGGCTATTCAGAGCCACGACTTTCAGATTGATAATGGTACAAAGATTAATATCACTGTAAGCATAGGGATAGCCTGTTATCCTTACGATACCAAAAATAAAGAGGAGCTTATTAAAATGGCTGATTCAGCACTCTATTATGCTAAAAAACATGGAAGGAACCGGGTCTGTCTTTACAGGCATATACAACTATGAAACCCTATACCAGCAGGCATATCATAAAAATCAACAGCAAAAAACAGGAGATACAAGACCCAGTAGCAATAGAAAAAAGGCTGCGTATTGCCGTTAACGGAAAGGAAGTTTTGAAGCTTTACTGTAGCCCAACCATGATAAGAGAGCTGGTTGCAGGCCTAATAATGTCTGAGGGAATTATAGATGGAAGCTGGTGTGCAGAAAGGATGGAGATAAGCTACTCGGATGATATATATGTTGACATCCCAGCTGAAGGCAGGGTCAACCTCGAAGGAGCAACACGAACAAGCGGATGTATTGGGGGAGTAACCTTTGAAAGGACTTTAAAGGGGGAAAACATATCTGATAAACCATTAACAATCAAAGCAGAGCAGCTGAGAAATCTCTTTCAAAAGTTTCAGAGGGCCTCTGAGCTATACAACCTGACTGGATGTATCCACAGTGCCTCAGTATCAGACGGTCAAAGGTTAATAGTGCTGGCCGAGGATATCGGTCGGCATAATGCTGTTGACAAGGCAATAGGATATTGCTTTCTGGAAAACATCCCTTTAAACGACAAGATAATGCTTGTGAGTGGGAGACTTTCCTCTGAAATGGTAACCAAATGCATCAGGTGGTCGATCCCTGTAGTGGTCAGTAGAACCGCGCCAACTGCACTGTCAATAGATATGGCCGAATCAAAAGGAATAACATTAATTGGTTTTATGCGAGGAAAGAGATTCAATATCTATACACATCCGGAAAGAATCCTCATATAATGAACATTTACTCATCCTCAGAGCTTATACCGTATTTATACAACCTGTGCCTGAAGGATCTAAAAGTTAAATTCAGTAATTTGGCCGCTTCTGTTTTAACACCTCCTGTTAACTCTAATGCCTTCTTCAAATAGGATCTCTCTATATCCTCGAGCACCTTATCCAGATCAATCCCGAGCTCCGTTAACTCGGGTATCTGTCCGCCCATCTGGACACTACCCTTTATCTCAACAGGTAAATCCTCTGGCAAAATATATTCCCGTTCAGACAACAGTACAATTCGCTCGATCATATTCTCAAGTTCACGAACATTACCTTTCCATTCATAGGCAAGCATAATACGCATAGCCTCCGGAGAAAACTTAATACTTGGAGCCCCGGTCTTTTTCAGAAAGTAATCTATTAAAAGAGGAATATCCTCCTTTCGTTCTCTTAAAGGAGGAATGTGTATTGGTATCACATTCAACCTGTAATAAAGATCCTCTCTGAACAGTCCCTCCTTTATGGCCTCCTTGAGATTTCTGTTGGTTGCAGCAACAACCCTGATGTCTACAGTTATATCCTTAAGTCCACCGAGACGACGAAATGTACCTGTTTCGATAACCCTTAACAGCTTTGCCTGCAGGGCAATTGGCATTTCTCCTATTTCATCAAGAAAGAGGGTGCCACCATCTGCCAGTTCCAATAATCCCTCCTTATTCTGTACTGCACCGGTAAAGGCTCCCTTCATGTACCCAAAAAGCTCACTCTCTAATAATCCCTCAGGGAAGGTAGCACAGTTAAT
>JAADIE010000102.1 GCA_013151495.1 Nitrospirota bacterium
ATACCTTGATCTTCATTTTTTTCCTCCTTCTGTTGTTAATACTTCTTAGTGTTTCTATTTTACCACAACAATAAATTGAGAGATTAATCTGGGAGCTACATTTTAATTACAGAAGGTTCTTCTGATAGAAAAGAATCTACAGAATTAGACAGAACCTCTATCATTTTTTATCGTAAAAACTTTGTTTTCTTTGACAAAATATAGTGAATATTTATTAATATAAACCATGCCATACAAAGACGATCGCGTAGAGAAATTCGACAGAGAGCACCCTGAGCATAAGTATCTTTCTGATTTAACCACTAAGTTTCTAATTCAAAATGGCTACCGGGGTGCTATAGTCGAGACAACCGAGGATATGACTGAGGAAGAGATAATAATGGCTTTATTTGCAGGCTACCTTAGAGAAGGATACCCTGAAGACGAAGCAGACAAATTGGCAAGAAATTTCTATAAATCAACGAAAAAGGGGACTGTCTCCTGAACTGTGTAAATTATAATTCCCTCTCATGAGGGTATCCTTTCCTCAAAAAGTATTACAAGCTGAGCATACATAGATGGCCAGTCTTTTGCTGGTCTCTACCCTGTTCATAGGCAAATACCCCATCTCGTCTATTATCAGTACCCTGGGATACACAAGCGTCACTGTTTCTCTACCATGTGCTCCATCTGGGCCCTCTTCAGGCGGCTTATCAGTGTCTCAAGACTGAGAAACAGTACCTTGTGTCCTGCCTCTACTGCCTTTACTCCAAGCCCTATGGCCAGGTGGGTCTTGCCTACCCCAGGTGGCCCAAGCAGTATCACATTGTCTGCCCTGTCTACAAACCCAAGCCCCGTTAATTCCCTTATCACCCTGCGGTCTATTACTTGGTTGAAATCCAAGGTCAAATTACTCTATCGTCTTTACCCACGGAAATCTGGCCATCTATAGCCTCATCTCCATCCCCTTGAGCCTCCTCACCTGCCACTCTGCCCTCAGTGCCTCTGTCAGAGGCTCCCTGTAACTCAACTGTCTCTTTGATGCCTGCTCACAGAGACTGTCAAGGCTTGCTCTGAGATGCTCCATCTTCATATTCTCAAGCAGTCCCATAAGTTCTATCATTCTGCCATCTCCTCGTATTCCTCCAGTGCCATCTGCTGTACCTGCATGTCCCCCTTCCATAAACCCTCGTGATGCTTTGGTATTTTTACCCAGCCCTGCTCTGCTGCCATCAACGGTTGCCCCTTACATCTATGTAGCCGTCACATCCCACTGTGCGATACCCCCTTCAGGAAGAGGCTGAAGGGCCTCCCTCTCTTTCTTAAACCTCTCTGAGACCACCTCCTTTACTGTGCCATGTAGCCTTTCGTCAGCCTCCCCAGAAGCCACTTCTCTGCAAGTGTATTCATATGCTCAAAGCTGTCAAATCTCCGATACCTCTGAATTTTAAACAACTTCCTTTACACTCCAGTTTTCATCAACCCACAATCCTATCGTCTCTATTTCAGGGTAATGGCCTTTTATGAATTCTACGGCCTTCCTGATATGTTCAATCTGTAACTCTTCAGGTGCTGGATTTCCTGCACAGTCATGATGTCCTACAATGGCTATTCCCAGAGACTTATGATTCTCAATAGATACCCTTAGTCTTCTGAGAATTGATTCAACCGAATTATTTTCAGACTGCCGAGCCAGTATAAGATTTGGGCCGGCTTCGGTTATAACATCCACATACTCTGCATTAAATCGTTTCTGTAAATATCTGATCACAGGCATTTGAATTCTACCGTCCATACAATTAATAGCAGTACAAAAAGTCATCATTATACCCCTTTACAAGCCCAGATGTTTTCTGGCGCTCTTATATAGTTTTTCAAACAACTCTCCATGAGTCCACCTTCCAGTCATTATTGCCTCAGCAATGTGAGCTACTTCGTGAGCCAGAGTGTCTAACTCCCTGTCAAGAAGCCTGCAAAGCTCAATATTCATTGAGATATACCATCCAGTCTCAGGGCTATATCCTGCCCTACCAAAAGTCCAGCTACTGTAATGGGCCTTTTTGTATTTTCTTAAAGGACGCAAAATTATTTCTTCAGGAAGCTTGAACTTATATCCCTTACTAAGAGATACAAACATTCTTTTTATATAAGGGATATACCCGTGAAGAATCTTTTGATATTCCTTATCTTTTGTCTTAACAACTATCCTCAAGCCCTTACCCCCATTGCAATCAGAATTCTTATATAATACCATAATATAGACGCCTTTCTACTTTTGTCATCTTTTAAGCTTTGCTAACATGGTTTAAACTGTGAAGGATTATCAAAAGACATAACATTAAAGCTCCTGTAAAGGGATGGTTCAGTTTCCGGATACACTAATTGAGATAAAGTCGCTCTGGAAGGCCTTTGCTAAAAAACATGCCCTGAAAGAGATTTCCCTGGAAATAAGAAAGGGTGAGTTTGTAGGTATAATAGGGCCTAATGGTGCAGGAAAGACCACCCTATTACACTGTCTTCTGGGGCTTATCACGCCTGACAGGGGTGAGATAAGGCTTTTCGGACTTCCAATAAACTCAAAACGTTCTGAAATCCTGAAGAGAGTTAATTTTGCATCAAGCTATGTATCTCTACCCTACTCGCTTACAGTAAAAGAAAATCTTCTCATCTATGCCCACCTCTACGGTGTTGAATATCCGGCTCAGAGCTGTGAGAATGTTATGAAGATGTTTGATATTCACCCACTAAAGAATCAGCCCGCACGACGGCTTTCCTCGGGTCAGATGATGAGGCTAAATCTTGCAAAGGCCATGATTAATAATCCTGAAATACTGCTTCTTGATGAGCCCACTGTTGGTCTTGACCCCGAAATTGCCTTGAAGACAAGGAATCTTTTATTAAAACTTAATAGAGAACGGGGAATGACCATACTCTATACATCACATAACATAAAAGAGGTGGAAACTCTCTGTAGTCGTGTGGTTATTATAAACAGAGGTGAAATCCTTGCAGATGGCTCGGTTGAGGAACTCTTAGAAAGGTACGATTCAGAGGAGCTTGAAGCCCTTTATTTTTCTTTGGTGAAATGAACCCTAAAAGAGTTTTTGCTATATTTCTCAGACAGGCGTATCTTTACAGGAGAAGCTTCCCAAGGCTCTTAGAGGTATTTTACTGGCCAACTATGGATATTCTCCTCTGGGGTTTTGTCAGTATCTATCTACAAAAAAGCTCTACAGGCCTTCCAGGCTTTGTAGCCTTCTTTCTTGGTGCCCTGATTCTCTGGGATATCCTCTTCAGGGCTCAGCAGGGAATCACTGTTTCATTCCTTGAGGATATGTGGGCCAGAAATCTGCTAAATATATTTGTAACCCCTTTAAAGATAAACGAGTACATCTGTGGTCTTTTACTCGTAAGTGTACTGAAGGTAATTATCTCTTTTTCTGTAATGTCAGTACTTGCTGGTCTTTTGTACTCTTTTAATATCTTTAAGCTTGGGGTTATGTTAATTCCACTTATCATAAATCTTGTAGCAATGGGCTGGGCCCTTGGAATTCTGACCACAGGTTTTATACTCAGGTTTGGTCAGGAGGCAGAAGTACTTGCCTGGGCAGTTGCATTTCTGTTTATGCCCTTTTCAGCAGTCTTTTATCCTGTTGATGTACTGCCACCTGTAATAAAGACCATCTCCTTTTTCATCCCGGCCAGTCATGTCTTCGAGGGTATGAGAACGCTTATTAACAGCGATGGTTTTCCTTCAAGAGAACTGATCATTGCCACAATCTTAAATGTCGTTTATTTAAGTGTTGCCCTGATTGTCTTTAAACTTACATACAGAAAGGTCTTAAAAGACGGGTTGATTCCAAAGATTGGTGAGTAGTCTATTTCTTGCTTAATGGCTTATCAATCTTTACAAGTCCGGTATCTGTGATTTCAAGGAAAAATGTTCGGGTGTCATGACCACACATCCGGCATCCATCTACCCTGAAAAACCTTACTATTTCACCAGGGGGCTTTCCAAAGAGCTTTGCACTATAGGAAGACATAATAAGTTCTTTAGCAAGTACCATTGTACCGTCTACAATATGCCCTACTGCATAGCCACCGGCTGCCTCAGCGGTGAGTTCTTCATGCCCTGAACGCTTCTGAGATACCAGTAGTCCAGTCTGATGCCATTTTTTCAGGAAGTTATAAATCTGTCTGACCACAACTCTTGCAAGCATCTCCCGATGCTCGAATAGGCCGGTAACAGAATCTATAATGGCAACGGTTGTTTTATATCTCTTTATAACATTGGCAAGGGTTGCAAGCAGGTTTGGTATGCTTTCGCGCAATCTGCTGTGGGAGGCTGCATCTATCAGTATTATATTGTCCTGAATCTCATTAAAATCAATACCCATTACCTTTGCCCTTTCATTCAACGAAAGCCCCACAAAGGATGCCGGTGTTTCTACCGTAATAAAGGCTACCGCTGTGCCAAGCGATGCCTGTTTGATACAGAACTGTTCTACAAGCAGGGTTTTGCCCGTATCTGACGCACCAGTAATATTAAACACGCTGTATCTTGGTATCCCGCCCAGGGGCCTTTTTACAACCCTTTTTTGCCTTATTTCTGTGGTAAAAAACATCTCATCAAGCCCATCCACACCTGTCGGAAGGCCTTCTATTTCAGGGGCCTCCCTCAGGGCCTCTCCACCGGTAATAATTCCTTCTTCCACTACCTGAGGTTTGTCTAACTCCCTGGCCTCAAGCATCTTTTCAGGCCTCTTTTTCGATCATGCTGTATGCAAGTTTTACAATTGCTCCGGCAGTGTGTCCCTTAAGGGTTTTGCCCTCCTCTTCCATGAAGTCTCTTAGCCTTTTTATTCTTTCCTTTGCATATTCAGGATTTGCCTGTAGTATATTTCTTACCGACTGTCGTGTTATCCCCAGTTCTTTTGCTATCTCATCATCAACCTTATTGAACATTTCCTTTAACACCACTGCATAGGCAGCCCTCGCAAGTGCAGGCAACCAGGTAAGTGATCTATAATGGGTTAGTTGTTTTAGTCCTCCGAGTAGTTCTATGGATTTTAGAAAGACCTTCTGAGCTATAACCTCTGTGTCAACCTCAACTACCTCAGCTTCTTTCAACATCCCTCATCCCCCCTCTGATAGATTGGTGGTTAAAAGTTAAACGTGTAGTTCCTATTAAATTATTTAACACATCCCCATGAGAGTTTCAAAGATCCTTTCTATAAATGATAAAAAGGCATTTTATTTTATCTTTAAATAGCCTGAGATTTTCTAATCTGACTGATTATTTTTGCCTGAAATAGTCAGAATTTAAGTCAAATCGTCTAATTCATGCACTTCTGACCCTGCGAGTGGATATCCAGTATCCTGACTCCATCAGTATACCTTAGAGTTTTATAATGGGTTATGTTAAGCATCTTTTTAATTATCTCGTCCATCCTGAGGCATTGTTCTTTAATAACTTTGAAATCACTCTCTATGTCCTCATTATCTTTCAATTTGTCCTTTATTATTTCTGTAAAGCCTATTATTATCGACAAAGGCTGTCTCATCTCGTGTGCAGTGGCCCCGGCAAGTTCAATTAACGCCTTCAACCGATCTTCTTCAATTTCTCGGTATATATTGCTACTAACCTTTTTAGATAATCTCCAGAATGTAAATAATATAAACCCAATAGATAGAAGCCCAATAGCCATAAAAGAAATCACATCTCTCTTTATTTTTTCAGAATGAATTTTATCTGATAGGGTCATTGGGATCTCTATGGTTAACAACAACCGATTGGCCCTTTCTGGCTCTGATATTACCCTTTCATAATGAAAAGTCCTGTTGTTTTTTTGTCTTTTAACCCAAAATCTCTCACCCAATGATCTCAAATTACTATCTTCATTAATCCTTTTAATCTTTATGAGAACACCCTTATTAACTTCAGTATATTTAGATATATTAAGATTATTTGAAATAAGTCCCTCTGTCAGCAACCTGCTGGTATAAATTAATTCTTCTATTTGCTCCTCTTTGTGCTTATTAACGATCCAGAAA
>JAADIE010000090.1 GCA_013151495.1 Nitrospirota bacterium
CTGTTACAGAATGTATTGTGTTATCAAAAATTTACGACAGAAACAATGATTATGAGAACAAAGAGCGTATCTTAAAAGAGGCCTTTGATATCAATCCTGAAGATCCCAGACTGGTTGAAATGGTACAAAAACAGGAAGAGGAACCGTTGGGTTTTTCTTCAGAAACAGAGTTTGTTGGAACTACTTTGCCCGAAATTGAAGAAACAGCTTATACAGAGCAACAACCCACCACAGATAGTACACTGGACCTTACTTTTACAGATCAACCCGCCGATACAGAACAGGAGACAGAAGACCTTGGCGAACTGATTGCAGAGGCAGAGTTTTATTATCGTCAGGGTCTTTTCAATGATGCACTTGCCATATATGAAAAACTTACCACCTATCAACCAGAAAACCAGGAATTCAAAAACAAAATCACTGAAATAAAAGAGAAACTGAAACCCCAGGATGCTACTGAAACACAGTCTCTTGCCAATGAAGTTGAAGAAACCGAACTTTCAGCCCTATTCGAAACAAAAGAGGACTCTTCTACGCAAAAAAGTGAAGCTCCTGAACCGGTAGAGAGCTCGTTTTATGATCACCAGCCTGAAGAGGTACAACAACAGGAAGAAGAACTTGTTACCGAGGAACTTGATTTCAGACCTGAAGAGGAAGACCTCAGGACTCCAGAACCCGAATTAACTAACGATGTAATGGAGATCTTTGAGGAGTTTAAAAAGGGTATTGCTGAAGAACTGGAAGAGGAAGACTACGAAACCCATTACAATCTGGGTATAGCCTATAAAGAGATGGGGCTTCTTGATGATGCAATCAAGGAGTTCCAGATTGCCAAGAAAGACCCTAATAGAAAAGTTCATGTTATGAGCATGCTGGGTGTTTGCTATATGGAAAAACAACTCTACTCACTTGCAATAGATGCCTATAAAGAGGCCCTTGAGAATATGAAGGAAAAAGATGAATCTTACTGGGGCACAAAGTTTGACCTTGCTACAGCCTATGAAAAAAATGGTGATCTTAAGGCTGCGTTAGATATATATGTAGAAATATACGGGTGGGATTCCAAATTCAGAGATGTTGATAAAAAGGTAAACAATTTAAAGAAGCTGCTTTCAGAGGATAAAGGAGAGGCAGAGATAGCCGAGGAGGAACCACCTAAGAACAAGGACAGGATCTCCTATATCTGATGAGTTTCGGGAGGGTTGGTGGATTATCTTGAGTTTTATGGTCTTAAAGAACATCCTTTCTCAAATGTAGTTGATAATCGTTTCTATTACAATAGCCCACAACACTCTGAGGCATTAAAAAAACTCAAGTATGCAGTAGATGCCCGCAGAGGACTTGCAGTAGTTATAGGAGATATTGGCACTGGCAAGACCACACTGGCAAGAAGGCTACTTGAGGAGTTAGACGAAGAGCATTATGAGGCCACTCTGCTTGTAGTCATTCATTCATCGGTTAGTTCTGATTGGTTACTCAGAAAGTTTGCCCTTCAACTGGGAGTAAAAGAGATAAAAAGCAATAAGATAGATATACTTGGTCAGATTTATCGAAGGCTTGTTGAGATAAACGAATCTGGCAGAAAGGCAGTCATCCTGATAGACGAGGTCCAGATGCTGAATTCCAGAGAGATAATGGAAGAGTTCAGGGGGCTGCTAAACATGGAGACACCTGAAGGTAAAATGGCAAACTTTGTGTTTTTTGGACTGCCAGAGCTTGAGGAGGTTTTATCCCTTGACGAGCCCCTAAAGCAGAGAGTGGCTGTCAGAATAAAACTTAAATCCTTTAATCTTGAAAATACCGTCGATTATATCAAACACAGGCTTCATATAGCTGGTGAAAATGATGGCATATTTACTGAAGATGCCTTGCAGCTTATTTTCCAGTACTCAAAGGGGATACCAAGGCTTATAAACACTCTTTGTGACAATGCCATGCTTGAGGGGTATCTATTGAAAAGAGAGCGGATTGACAGCGAAATTATAGATACCGTAGCAGTTGATCTTGGCCTGAGACAGGCATAAAATTATAAAGAAAAACAGTATTCCAGGACCTCTTTTATATCCTTTAGCCCGATCAGTTCTAACCCCGTGTTAAGCTCCTTGCGCCTGATAGCCTCCTGTGGGACAAGGGCCTTTTTAAACCCTACTTTTTGAGCCTCCTTAAGTCTGTTTTCTATCTGGCTTATCAGTCTTATCTCCCCTGCCAACCCTACCTCACCCAGCACAAGGGTATCCCTTTCAACAGGTTGTTCCCTGAAGGAGGAGGCTATTGCAAGAATTACCGAAAGGTCGACCGCAGTCTCAAGCACCTTCAACCCCCCAACCACATTTAGATATACATCACTCAGGCCAAGCTGAAGCCCTCCAATTTTCTCTAAAACCGCTATCAAAAGGCTTACCCTTTGATAATCAATTCCAATGGAAGTTCTGCGAGGCATCCCAAACACTGTCGGACTTACCAGGGCCTGGATTTCAACAATTATCGGCCTTGTGCCTTCGATGGTGGCTGTGTAAACCGCTCCGGGTTCATCTACTGCCTTGGATTGCATAAATACCTCTGAAGGGTTCAGTATCTGTTTAAGCCCTCCCTGGGTCATCTCGAACACACCAATCTCGTTTGTGGAACCAAACCTGTTTTTTACAGCTCTTAATATTCTGAAAGAACTCGTCCTTTCACCTTCAAAATAAAGTACTGTATCAACTATATGTTCAAGCACCCGGGGGCCAGCAAGAGCCCCCTCCTTGGTAACATGCCCAATTATAAAAGTGGGTATATTGTACTGTTTTGCAAAGTTCATCAATTTGTATGCACACTCCCTGACCTGCCCCACTGTACCAGGAGCCGATGATAAAGCCTCTGTATAGATGGTCTGTATGGAGTCTATCACAAGCATATCAGGCTTTAACTCTTTAGCCTTAGAAAGTATATTCTCTAAAAGAGTTTCAGCCATCACTAAAATACTGTCTGAGACAATACCAAGCCTTTCAGCCCTGAGTTTGATCTGAGCTGCAGATTCCTCGCCTGATACATAAAGCCCAACACCCTTCGTACTGTTTACATAGCCATTCACTGCCTGCATCAGTAGTGTGGACTTACCTACCCCGGGGTCTCCTCCGATTAACACAATTGAACCCTGAACTACCCCCCCGCCAAGCACACGGTCAAGCTCCTGTATTCCTGTGGTTATCCTCTTTCCTTCGGTGTAGGTTATCTCACTGAGTGGTCTGGGAGGCTCTATATCTCTCTTTCTTTCGTTGAAATTACCTGCACTGGCCGACTCTACTGTTTCCTCAACAAAGGTATTCCACTGGCCACAATCCGGACACCTTCCGAGCCACTTGATTGAAACTGCTCCACATGCCTGACATCTATAAAATCCCTTCTTCTTCATCTCATCTTACACCATTAAAAGACCCAATCCACTGGTTTCTTTGGTAGCTGTCCTAATTGCCTTATTAACAAACCTTCTTGCTCGTTTAACCGATGTCAATACATCAAGCCCCTGGGCCAATCCAGCAGTTATGGCAGCAGAAAAACAGCACCCCGTGCCATGGTAACTGCCCGGATGCCTTTTTGATCTGAATCGAAGGAATTCATCTCCATTAAAGAAATAATCAATCACCCATTCATCCTCAGTATCGCCCCCGGTTATTATGATGTTTTCTGCCCCGGCCTCCCTCAACCTCTCCATGGCAGCCAAAATAGTGGAAGAGTCTTTGATCTTGATTCCAGTCAATACCTCTGCCTCATAAATATTAGGGGTTATTACTTCGGCAAGAGGCATTAGTAGTGATTTCAGGGCATCTATGGTACCCTTTCTTGAAAGGGATCTACCGGTTGATGAAACAAGTACAGGATCGATTACCAGATGAGTAATGCGGTGTTTCTGTATAAATGCTGCAAACACCTCCACTGCATAAGCAGTATAAATCATGCCTGTTTTGGCAGCATCTATTTTAAAATCCTCGGCAAGACTTGTTAGTTGTTCCTCGATTATTTTCTTTGGCAGTGGATAAACCGTTTTGACAGACCTGGTATTCTGGGCGGTTATCGAATTTATGACAGTCAGGCCCAGGAGTCCAAATCTGTTAAACACCTTCAGATCAAGCTGGATGCCTGCCCCAGAGGTAGGATCGGAACCTGCAAAGCTCAAAGCCGTCTTCATTAAGAGTGAATTTTTACTTCAATGTAGTATTTACTTCTTAATGATCTGACCCATTCCTTTAGTTTTTTATTGAATTTTTCCTGCCGCAAACGCTCTCTGGCAATTTCTCTAATCGATTCTTTTAGGGTCATTTTATTCTGCAAATACAATATAACCAGTCCACTGTCGGTCCAGAACGGTTCACTATAGGTTCCAGGTTTTAAGCTATCAAGCACCTTTTTAAGGGTTTCAGATAGATCGTTTCTATCAACAAAAATCACCTCTTTACCCATAAAGGCAGGTGGGGCTTTTATAAACCTCTCTGCAACCCTGTCGAAGGGTTCTCCTTTTTTTAATAGCTCCATTATCCTCTGGGCTGCATTCTCTGCAGCTGTCCTTTCTGATTCGTCCCTTACCCTTAAGAGTATCTGTCTGAAACTATAACCTTCCCTGGTTTTAAACTCCTCAGGATGTCTTTTTATGTAATCATCGATCTCCTTTTCAGAAATAAAAATTTCACCGGCAATTTTGTAACTCTGTACCTTGTTCAGCAGTATCTGCTCGGCAAGTTTCTTTCTGTATTCCTTCATGGTAAATCCCTGCTGCTGGATCGCCTTTCTGAACTGTTCTGGCGTAAGAGAGTATTTCTTCTGAATGCTTTTGATGGCCTGTTCAATCTCTGAATCAGAAACGGTCAGGTTCAGCTTTTCAGCTTCTTTAAGCTGTACCTTCATATCAATCATCCTGTCCAGATAGTCCTTTTCATATCTTTTAAGAAATTCCCTCTTTTCTTCAGGAGACATTCCTTCCAATCTGTCAGAAAACTCAAATTCCATGCTTTTGTAAAGCTCGCTCCAGGTAATAACATCTCTACCTATCACCGCAACTATCCTGTCAAGTAATATCGAAGCATTTACCTGAACCACAAAAATCAACAAACCAAGGATAATAAATAGTCAAAAAAAGCTTGAGCGACGATAGAAAGCTTTTTGCCCTCAGG
>JAADIE010000005.1 GCA_013151495.1 Nitrospirota bacterium
GGCCTCTCTGCCTTCTTAGTTTTTTCCTCTTTTGCTAAGTTTGAAAAAATCTCCCTTATCCGGTCTGCCGTATCACCATCTATATTTGAAGAATGAGTTTTACCGGTAATACCCATCTTTTCAAGCTCTTTAAGTATATCTTTGTTGCTGACCTTAATCTCTCTGGAAAGCTCGTAAATCCTCATTTTGGACATGTTGATCTATTCTCCTTAGGGTTTAAATTTGATCTTGTCTCTTTTGTCTTAAAATGTTATCATATTTAGTCTAATTAGTTCAAATTACAGGTAATTTCAGTATATCAGGAGGATAAAAGATGGCACAGTGCTATGTTTGCGGCAAAAAGAAGGTTAGCGGACATAATGTAAGTCATTCTAATAAGAAAACCAAAAGGGTCTTCAAACCAAATCTCCAGAGAATAAAAATCCTTACTGATAAAGGCCCGAGACGCACCTATGTCTGTACCCGCTGTATCCGCTCTGGTGCTGTAACCAAGGTGGTATGAACTCCATTCAATCAGACCTCGAGGCCATCATAAAAGAATTAGGTCTGGTTGAAGAACTAAAACTGCAAAAAATCCAGAAGGCCTTTACAAACCTATTTAAACCACCCCTTACAGCACACCTGTACCCTGTTAAATTAAACAAGGGAGAGTTGCTGTTTCATGTTGATTCAAACGAGTGGCTTTATGAAATCAGACTACATGAGCAAAAGATGCTCGAAAAACTGAGGCCCTACGGTGTAAGCTCCATACGGTTTCGTCTTGGAAGAATAAAAAAGCCAACCCCCAAAAAAACAGAAAAGAAAACAAAGGACCAGAAGGTATCCCGAGAACTACCTGAGGATTTAGAAAAAGACATTCAGACACACATAAAGGATCCCGAACTACAAAGATTAATCAGATCAGCTATTGGTGCATCAATTTCAAGAAAGGCCAGATACTAAGCAGACTCAACTGTCTTTTCGTATATCAGGATTGGGCGTTCCTTTCTGGTAACCACATCTTCATTAACAATGCATTCCCTTACATTTTTCTTTGAGGGCACTTCGTACATGATCTCGAGCATTATTTCTTCAAGAATTGCCCTCAGGCCACGAGCACCTGTTTTACGCTCGATAGCTCTTTTTGCAATAGCCCTGAGTGCCCCTTCAGTGAAGCGTAGCTTAACATTATCAAGTGCAAGGAGCCTCTCGTACTGTTTTGTAAGGGCATTCTTTGGCTCAACCAGAATCCTGACAAGCTGATCTTCGTTCAACTCATCAAGGGTGGCCACTACAGGTAGCCTTCCAACAAACTCAGGGATCATACCATACTTTATAAGATCCTCAGGCTCAACAAGCCTCAGCACATTGCCCACATTGTCCTTGGTTGTTACATCGGCACCAAAGCCAACCACCCTTTTACCGGTCCTTCTTTTTATTATCTCCTCAAGCCCTACGAAGGCTCCACCACAAATGAAGAGTATATCCTTGGTATCAATCTGGATATATTCCTGCTGCGGATGCTTTCTTCCACCCTGTGGAGGGACATTTGCCACAGTGCCCTCGATTATCTTTAGCAATGCCTGCTGTACACCTTCACCCGATACATCTCGGGTAATAGAGGGGCTATCTGCCTTTCTACTTATCTTGTCTATCTCGTCAATGTAGATTATCCCTCGCTGTGCCCTTTCCACATCGTAATTTGCTGCCTGAAGGAGTTTAAGTATGATGTTCTCCACATCCTCTCCCACATATCCGGCCTCGGTTAAGGTGGTGGCATCTGCAATACAGAACGGAACATCAAGCACCTTTGCCAGGGTCTGAGCAAGCAGGGTCTTTCCAGTGCCTGTGGGTCCTATCAACAGGATGTTGCTCTTTTGTATCTCCACATCTGACTTCATGGGGTTGTAAATCCTCTTGTAGTGGTTATGGACTGCCACTGATAGTATCTTTTTGGCTCTTTCCTGTCCAATCACATACTCATCAAGGGCAGCATGTATCTCCTGGGGGGTTGGGAGTTTGGGAATCCCCTTTCCTTCCTTTGCCTCCTGAGCCTCATCCTCAGCGAGTATTTCATTACAGAGGTCTACACATTCGTTACAGATGTATACTGATGGGCCGGCGATCAATTTATTTACCTCATCCTGATTCTTACCACAGAATGAGCAATGCAGTTTATTTTCACTCTTTTTACTCATCGTCTCTTTATTCCTCCGGTACTAATTACTTTTTTTGATACTGTAGATTACCTCATCAACAATTCCGTATTCCTTAGCCTCTTCAGCAGACATAAAAAAGTCCCTTTCAGTGTCTGCCTGAATCTTTTCAAAGGGCTGTCCTGTATGATTTGATAGTATCTTGTTCAGGGTCTCTTTCATCTTCAGTATCTCCCTGGCATGGATCTCCACATCTGTTGCCTGCCCATGAAAGCCACCCATGGGCTGGTGAATCATAATCCTTGAGTGGGGAAGAGCAAACCTCTTGCCCTTGGTTCCTGCTGCCAGCAAAAGTGCACCCATACTGGCAGCCTGCCCAAGACAGTAGGTAGCAATGTCTGGCTTTACATACTGCATGGTGTCGTAAATTGCAAGCCCTGATGAGACAACCCCACCAGGTGAGTTTATATACACATGGATGTCCTTTTCAGGGTCTTCGGTTTGCAGAAAAAGAAGCTGAGCAATTACTGTATTTGCAACATGATCGTCAATGGGTGTACCTATAAATATGATCCTGTCTTTCAGAAGCCTTGAGTAGATATCGTAGGCCCTCTCGGTTCTACCTGTTTGTTCTATAACAATAGGAATTATACTACTCATCTTTCTTTTCTCCTTCCTCTACGATTTCGGTCTTTTCCTTTTTTACCTTTTTGGTCTTTTCGAATATGAAGTCTATAGTTTTTTCCCTAACAAGATTCTGTCTGAACATATACTCGGCCTCTTCATTGGGCAGATAGAGTTTCATAAAATACTCAGGTGTAATGTACATGGAATTTGCAAGTTCTGCGATCTTCTGTTTAACCTCTGCCTCGGTGATCTTTATACCCTCTCGGTCTGCAATTGTATCAAGGAGCATATTTATCTTTACCGTCTTCTCAGCCTTTTCCCTGAGTTCTTCCTTGAGTTTTTCCTCGTCTGCATCGGGCTTATGCTGTTTTTCCTCCTGCACCAGCATATTGAGTTCCTGCTCAAAAAGCCCCTCGGGCACATCTATTTCATGCATTTCAAGCAATTTATTTATAAGCTCACCCTTTTGTCTGTTTGTAAGTAACTCCCTCTTGGCCTTTTTAATGCTTTCCCTTACGGCCTCTTTAAGTTTTTCGATATTTTCATAACCAAGATCCTTTGCGAACTCATCGTCAAGGGTGGCAAGCTTTAATCGTTTTACCTCTTTTATTGTGCCTTTAAGGGTAAGCCTTTTGCCGGCAAGGTTTTTGTTAGCAAAATCATCCGGAAAGTCTGTGGTTACCTCGAAGCTGTCTCCCTTTTTCTTTCCTTTTAGCGCATCAGATATGTCCTGAGGTATAACATCGCTTCCAATCTTTATAAACTGGTTTTCAACCTTTTTCTCCTCCTCAACAATCTCGTAATCCACCAGAACGAGGTCGTCATTCTCTATCTCGGTATCTATCTCTTCATAGGTTGATTTTTCCACTTTTAATCTTTCAAGGGTCTCTTTTACATCCTCCTCGGTAACCTCAATATCCTCATCTGTAACTTCTATACCTTCATATTTTATATCCTTGATCTCGGGTCTTATTTCGACGGTAAAGGTCATCCTGAAAGGCTCACGCCTTTTAAAGTCATACTCCTCAAATACAGGAGCTGATACTGGCACCACATTCTCTTCTTTCAGTGCCTTCATGTAGCACTCAGGGATAAACCTCTCCAGGACCTCCTGTTCGACCTCTTTACCAAATCGTTTATCAAGGAGTGAAAGAGGTGCCTTACCAGGCCTGAACCCCGGAATCTTTACGCTACGACCTATGTTTCTGAGTGCATCGGTGATCTTTTTTTCCAGCACCTCTGCAGGAACTTCAATCTTAAATCTCTTTTTTGTTGGGTTAATGTCCTCAACTGTGGTCTGCATTATGCCTCCCTGAAAATGGAAAATTTCTATCATTTAATTTAAAAATATATGCTATCCTTTGTCAATTAAATATCTTTATAGTGCTTTAATAATCAGAATTTGAATACATAAAATAAATATGATAATATTTAGAAAAATCAATGTGGGAGGTAAATATGTCTCATTTTCCTTCTTTTATGAAAAAAACCTTATTAATAATCCTCTTTTTGTCTCTTTTTGCCATTTCTAACTCATATGCTGATACTGTTTTATTTGTATTTGATGTATCCGGAAGCATGAACAAATCTTTCGGTAAAGAAACAAGAATTGTTGCTGCTAAAAGGGTATTTTCTGAAATGGTGAGAGAGTTACCCAAAGATCTGAATGTTGGGCTTGAAGTATACGGACATTATGGAGACAAGGACTGTAAAGCAATAGAGTTACTCGTGCCTCCCTCACCAAACAACCCTGACAAGCTAATTAGCAAGGTTGAGCCGCTGATAGCAGACAGGGGTGCTACACCAATAGCAGATGCCTTGAAAAAGGCAGCTACTGCATTAAAAAGCAGCACAGGCAATAAAACAGTTGTTTTAATTACGGATGGAATTGAAACCTGTGGGGGCGATCCAGTAGCAACACTCAACGAGCTAAGTTCAAAAGGGATAAAATTCAAGGTACATGTTGTAGGAATAGGTGTAAGTGATTTAGAAAGAAACTTCCTTGAAAAGATTGCTATTGCTGGTGGGGGCAATTACTATCAGGCAAATGATGCTAATGCTTTATCGCAGGGGCTGAAAAAAATAAAAAAACAGATAGCAGCTCATAAAACAAAGATAATATTTAAGGACGGCTTTGATGACGACTTTTTATCAGAGGCGTGGGAGGTTAAAAACCCTGATCCTGACAATCTTATTATTGAAGAAGGTTACCTTCAAGTTGTTACACAGACTGCTGATTATGGAAATCCAATTAATTTTGTAATACTTAAAAAGCCTCTTCCCAGGCAGTATGAAATAATACTCAGGCTCAGGCATACACTGAACCTCAGAGGATATCCATACACATCATGGTACAATGCAACAGTAGCAGGTTTAATGCTCT
>JAADIE010000040.1 GCA_013151495.1 Nitrospirota bacterium
TGGCCTGTCATGGCATCGGCAACAAACAGGATTTCATGAGGATTGATGGCGGTTTTTATACTGGAAAGTTCCTCCATCAATGTGTCATCCACATGGAGCCTTCCAGCAGTATCCAGGATTATTATATCCCTGGCATTAAGAACCGCCTGTTTCACAGCACCCTCAGCAACCCTGACAGGGTCTTTCGTCTCCCTGTTGAGATAAACGGGGATTTCTATCTGTTTACCAAGTGTTTCAAGCTGATCAATGGCAGCAGGTCTTTGCAGATCAGCAGCCACGAGCATGGGGCGTCTTCCCTGTTTCTTGAAAAGATTGGCAAGTTTTGCAGAGGTGGTGGTTTTACCTGACCCATGAAGCCCTACCATCATTATTATGGTAGGTGGATTAGGGGCAAGTTGAATCTTTTCGTTTTTACTGCCCAGTAGGTGTATCAGTTCTTCGTGGACGATCTTTACAACCTGCTGGCCGGGTGTAAGGCTTTTCAGTATTTCCTGGCCAATGGCCTTTTCTTTGATACGGTTTATGAAATCCTTTACCACCCTGAAATTGACATCTGCCTCAAGCAGGGCAAGTCGTATCTCCCTCAGGGCAACATCAATATCTTCCTCCTTGAGGTATCCCCTGCTTCTGAGTTTGGAGAAGACTCCTTCCAGTCTGTCACTCAATGCATCGAACATTATATATGCTCCTTAAAAATTAAAGTAGTGCCTCGATCTCTTTTGCAATTTTTTCACCCATACCGGGAGTATACCCCGTGTATATTCGGGCCACTTTGAGATCTCTGTCAAGTAGATATATCATGGGTATGCTGGATACCCTGTACTTAGAACTCACCTTACCCTCGCTATCAAGGCCAATGGGATAGGTTATCCTGTATGCCTCCTTGAAGGCCGCGACCCTTTCTTTTATATCTGACCCCTCGTCCAGATTGATCCCCAGTACAACCAGGTCGTTGTTGTTGAATTTTTTCTTTAATGCCTCTATCTCTGGTATCGATGCCTTGCATGGTGGACACCAGGTGGCCCAGAATTCAATTAGAACCACCTTTCCTCTGAAATCTGAAAGAGAAAGACTGTTTCCCTCCAGAGTACGAACTTCGAAGAGAGGAGCAGCCTTTCCTACTGTAGGAGCAGGTTCCCTGTTTGTGCTGCAGGAGATTAGAAAGATAGATATCAAAAGACAGAAAAAGATAAGAGATCTTTTCAAAAGAGGTTCCTCCAGGTTGTTATTATTAGCCAAGAAGTTGATCTATCTTTGCCTTTAGTTGCGGTTTTGGCACAGCCCCCACAATCTGATCAACCTTCTCTCCATCCTTGAAAAACATCAAGGTTGGAATTCCCATTATTTTATATCTGCTGGCAATATCCGGGTTTTCATCGGTGTTTAGTTTACACACCTTCAATTTGCCGGCATATTCCTTGGCAATTTCTTCAACGGTTGGGGCAATCATTCTGCACGGGCCACACCATACGGCCCAGAAGTCGACCATAACGAGTCCTTTCTCCTTTAGAACCTCCTGATCCCATGTGGAAGTTGTTACTTCGATAATCCCTTCAGCCATTTGAACCTCCTAATTTTCATAGTTTTAGAATATTATTATATTTTTCATATCAAGAATTTGTCAATTTTGTGACCTGGGTCAGAGGATGGTTTATCTGGTTTGTCTTGTTTATCTCCTTATCTGGTTAACCATTCCCATATTATGTCTTTAAAGTTTAAAGATGCCATAAGTGGGCAGAATTTTGTATAACCTGTTATCTCCTTTCGATTATATACTCAGCTGCTTCTTTAATACTATTACATACTTTGAAATTCTTATAATTATATAGAGAATCAGTTTTTATCAATATCCCTTCAGCTCCAACAGACTCTGCAAGCTCCATGTCTGATACCTTATCTCCAACAACAAAGGATTTCCGAAGGTTAATTCCGAACTCAGCCCGTGCCTTAAAGAGCATTCCAGGTGATGGTTTTCTGCAGGCACACATATCATCAGGATGGTGTGGACAGTAATAAAATGTATCAAATCCGTATTTCTCTATAAATGTATTATTTACCTCCTTAACAAACTCCCTCTGTACAAGGCCTCTTGCTATGCCGGATTGGTTTGTTACACCTATTAATAAATATCCCATCTCTTTTAATTTTTTCAGTTCTCTTATTTCTGGATAAACCCTGAAATCTTCCCATCTGTTTAAATAACCTGGGTCGTGACAGAGGGTGCCGTCACGGTCAAAAAACACGGCCTTCCTTTCAGGTAATAATTCTTTGATACAATTGAAAACTTCATCAGGCAAAATTTGTTGTAAACAAGAGGGCTCGCCCTCTGGACATTCTCTTTTAAAGCATGGTGAGCAGGGAAGTCTCTTGTTCAATACCATCTCCCCGGCAGAAAATTCTATGTCTGTCTCAAAACCGTATCTTTCCGGATTGACAAAAGAAAGTGGACCCGTCAACTCGGGTGATGTGGAACCAAAAAGGGCGACCACTGGCACTCCAAGGGCATAGCCGATATGCATTGGCCCGGAATCGTTAGTTACCAGCACATCAGAGGCAGAGATCAGCCTGATAAGTTCTCTGAGGGATGTTTTTCCTGTCTTGTTTATGACACGCATTGTTTCGATCCAATCATGCCCTATCCCTTTCAGAATTTCATCACTAATAGGTCGTTCTTTTTCAGATCCTATAATAATTACCGTGGCATCAAGCCTTTGCAGCAACTTGTTAATCAACTCCGAAAAGGAGGCCGATGGCCATCGTTTTGCCGAACCATAGGTTGCTCCAGGGTTGACCACTATCAGAGGTCTTCTTAGTTGTTCTGTTTTCTGCAGGGCCTTTTCCCTTTCATCTACAGACATATATATCCAGGGATGTCGATAAGTTACATTGACTCCGGCCCTTTTTAATAGTTCGAGATAATAGAGGATATGGTGAGTTTTCCTTAGTTCTGATGAGCAAGGTACTGCCCTGCTCAACAGGAATCCTCTTCCATCCCTGTCGTAACCTATCCGTTCTGGTATCCCTGCAAGATAGGAAAGTACAGCAGCATCAAAGGCATTTTGCAGCAGGAATGCCTTCTGAAAGTTATATTTTTTCAATATCCGTGCACCTTTTATTTTCCCTGTAACACCTTTGAATTTCTCGTCATAGAGAAGTATCCTGTTGATACCGGGATTGTATTCAAATATGTCCTTAACCCAGTCCTTTACAAGAAGTGTAATCTCAGAATCAGAATAAAAACCCTTTATAGCCCTTATTGCCGGAAGGGTCATCACAGAATCGCCAATCCAGTTTACACCTCGTATTAATATTCTATCCATAATAAAGGATATTATAAACAAAAATTGGTCTTTAAGAAATTTTGTTGCTGTAGTGGTGAGTTTTAGAGAGGATGCCTTAAGGCCAGATAATTGAAAAATCAAAGATAAAACTACAATCTTTTAAAGTAAACTCAATTTTTTCTTTGCTTGCATCAAGGAGTTTTACGAACCTATATGATTCAAGCCTGAATATCTTTGCAACTTTCAACTCTGGATAAACAAGCACATAGTATTTAACACCTTCCTTTTCATAGATTTCATATTTGATCCTTTCATCCTTTTGTGCAGTTTGTTTGGATACGATCTCAAAGACAATCTCTGGAGATTTTGTTATATAATCACCCTCAGGTTCATCGCAGATTACAATAATATCTGGTCTCACCACTGTATCGTCAGATACAATCCAGTCTATCTCGTAAAGAGATAGGCAGTTCTTACATCTTTTCAGAGTTGTGCTTAGTTGTGTATAGGCTGCCCCACTTACTTTCTGATGTAAAAATCCGGCACTTGGAGACATGGCAACAGGTGTACCTTCTATAAGCTCCCAGTCTCCTTCCCATCGCATGTAATCTTCAACTGTATAGTGAGGGATATATTTCTTAAGTGTAGACATAGTTTATTATATCATAAACCAATACCCGCGAAAAGAGGATTTGGTTACCTTAAAATAGTAATTGACTCTCCAGTCAACTTTATAGGCACACAGGCATTGCCTTCTCTGTCATTCTCGCATGCCATCTGTGGCTTCTGCCCGAAAAATCTACGACTTTTCGGGGAGCCCCATGCTCCGAGGAGAAAATCAGGTTCACCAGGAGGGTGAACCTGATTTTCTGAAGCCCTTCAAAGGCAATACCTGTGTGCCTGCTTTTGTGCAGACCTTTTTTCTATCCGCATTTTTGGGGATAAAGGTATTTTTGTTCTTTAAACATCTTCTACAAGAGTTTCCAAAAAATTCAATATCTATAATGACAATTTCTGAATAGAGTGGTGACAAAAAATGTCAACTTAATGTCTGAAATTGTTTTTTTTATTTATATCTAATCAAATTATTTTTTTTAAATCAGCAGATTAGATCGTTTCTTAAAGATTTAAGATAAATGGCATGACATTTGCTTTGATTAGTATCAAAGAGATTCCACAAAGGAGGTGAGATAAGGTTAGATGTTTTGAAGTCGTTGAGGTATGTTGATGCTTTTGAGGTAATTAATTGAAAAAACTCAAATGTAAGGAGGTAAGAATGCTGAAAAAACTATCGGAAAAGAAAAACCAGAAGGGTTTCACACTGATTGAACTTCTGGTGGTTGTGGCCATCATCGCAATCCTTGCGGCTATAGCGATACCACAGTTCGCTGCTTACAGGAAGAAGGCTTATAATTCTGCGGCAGAGAGTGATCTGAGGAATCTGAAGACTACAATGGAAGCTACTTATGCAGATAACAATGCATATCCAACTATAAACTAATATAAGGAGGACAGGAGAAAATGAAGAGGATATTACTGATTATAATTATCTTAGGTCTGAGCATTGCCTTTGTAGGCAGTATTGAGGCTGCAACAATTAGTGCTGCAACAAGTATTGGCACTACACCTTTTACTCCATCTAGAGGCGTAGGAGTCAATTTGCTTTCTCAGGCGGCTGCATATACAGCAACCTCAGCAGACTACAGAGGAACCTATCAATTTTGTACAGGTGGTGGTAATATAACAAATGGCGACTCAGCAAAAATTTATAAAAAAAGTTATACTCACTCTGGTACTTTAACATATGGAAAT
>JAADIE010000086.1 GCA_013151495.1 Nitrospirota bacterium
CTTTATTTTAAATTATAAAAATTATATAAATCCTGGGAGGTAATATGAAAAGATCCTATTTCACAATTTATTTTTTATTTATAATCCTGCTTGTTAGCACATCAGGATATGCAATTCCAACATATTATACTTTCGAGGGAACCATAACGAGCGTTAAAAACGCCGATGGCAGATTCAGTACTGGAGATCCAGTAAAGTATATATTTAAGATTGAATCTGCTTCAGACCCGGCATTGGAGAGCACATCAACCTCTTATAACCAGATTCATAGAAGAGCCACATGGTATGGTTGGTCGGTTGTAGATTATTTGTATGACCAGACTACCTTCATCACACAGTTCAGCACTGAATACATTGGTGGTGATTTTGTACCTGGTATACTACCAGACAGCCCATCTCATCCACTACCATCACCACTTCCTTCTTTTGGAAACTATCAAGGCACCGATTATAACTACACTAAAATCACTAAATATGAGCCTATTGAACATACAGGATCGACCTGGGGAATTCATTATACATATTACACAAAAGGAAATTTTATTGAAGATACCATAAACATAAATCTGATTATTACTAACAGCTCAGATTTAGGTCTTCTTAACATTTATAAGAGTTACAGTGAAACCAATAACACTTCAATCTTTCCTGAGGGTTATAAAAAAGACATTCTCTATCCAGCCAACTGGGCTGTGGGAGACACTTTTTCAGGAACTCAAAAGTATTATTGGTTCAACTGGATAGACCCATATACAGAGATTGTTAAAAAATACTGTACTGTTTACACAACGACCTCTTATTCACCTTTTTATGGTTTGGTTACAAGCTCCAACGACTGTAATACTGAAGTAACCAGGTATGAAAATCAGGGCTATACCTGCACCTTTATTAGCAATCCATCATCGTACTCATATGGTAATGCAAGTTATACTCAGAGTGGCTACTATGAATGTACAAAGCCGGTCCAGAGGGGAAATCACTGGGAAATACTAACGGCTGAGCTAACACTTGATCTAACCCTCACCGGTATATCTGATACTAATCCTTTACCACAAACAGCCAGTGTTAATCAGGCTACTAACAATACATCAGGAACAGCCCCGGTTCCCGAGCCTTCCGCCCTGCTCCTGCTTGCTTCCGGGCTCGGTGGTCTGTCGTTAATCAGAAAAAGATTCAAAAAATAAGTTTAAAAGGGGCATTCCTGTGCAGGAATGCCCCAGGGCATCTCATATAAAATTCGACAAAAGTCTCCTTTCTTTTTTAAAATCTTTAAAAAACTTGCCCACGGAGGTAGATCTATGCTAATTGGAATCATCTCGGACACCCACGACAATGGTGATCGCATTTTGCAGGCAATCGAGATTTTTAATGAAAAAGAGGTATCCCTGGTAATACATGCAGGAGACATTACATCACCTTTTTCATTGATTCCCTTTAATGAAAAACTCAGGTCAGACTATGTAGGAATTTTTGGTAATAACGATGGGGACCGTCTGCTGCTTGTTGAGCGTTCTGGTGGCAGGATTCATCGTCAGCCCTATAAATTTACCTACCAGGGGAAAAAGTTCGTCGTACTACACGAGCCCGACCTGGTCGAGGATCTGGCAGCAAGCGGACATTTTGATGTTATAGTCTATGGACACACCCATAAGGCAAGAGTAGAAAAAATAAACAATACCCTTATAATTAATCCTGGAGAGGCTGGCCACTGGCTCTATGGAAAGGCAACCATAGCAGTATTGAACCTTGAAGAAATGGAGGCTGAGGTAATCAGTCTGCCCTAAACAGTGAGACCATCAATTCTCTTAATACCACAGCTCTTTGCCACCTCAATGGCCTCAATATACTCCTTACGGGTGATACGTCTGTTTAAAGGAGGATACTCAGGAGCCTTATAACAGGGATAGTACTGATCCATGATATTAACATAAGTATCAGGAGAGATCTCCCTGACAAGAAACTCCATTATCTCCTTTGTACCTGCAAGCCCCTCGGGCAATACAAGATGCCTAACAAGAAGGCCCCTTTCAGCAATTCCATCCGTGTTTATTATCAGGTCTCCTACCTGAGCATGCATCTCTTTAACTGCCCTTTTTACAACATCGGGATAGTCCCTTGCAAAGGATAATCTTTCTGCAATATCAGGATCAGCGTATTTGATATCAGGCATATAAATGTCCACAATGCCATCAAGCAGCCTCAGTGTCTCAACAGATTCATAACCACCACAATTATAAACCACAGGTAAGTTAAGCCCCCCTTTTGAGGCCTTGTAGAGAGCCTCTATTATCATAGGCACCTGATGAGTGGGGGTTACAAGGTTTATGTTATGACATCCCATTGTCTGAAGTTCAAGCATAATACTGGCAAGTTTTTCTACAGTTGTTTCTTCACCATCACCGAGATGACTTATTGAGTAGTTTTGACAAAAAATACAACCCAGATTACAATGGGTAAAAAAGATAGTACCTGAACCACCATGACCTACAAGGGGTCTTTCTTCGCCAAAGTGGGGCCCCCAGCTTGAGATAACAGGCCTTCTGGCTGTTCGGCAGAAACCCCTCTGGCCCTGAAGCCGTTTTACCTTACAGTTTCGTGGGCAGAGCCTGCATTGTTTTATCAGATCATAAGCCCTTTCAATACGTTCCTCAAACTCTTCTTCCGAAAGCCTCAGATAGGCAGGCTGAAAATTCCTATACCAGTTTTCTTGCGATCTCCTTAGCATTCCAGACAATACGTTTCAGGGCATCAAGGATCATTACATATATACCAGAGGCCTTTGGCAAACAGATGCCCTCTATAAGCCTCTCCTCATGCAGGGTAGAAAACTCGTTGGCAGCTCTTTCTATCTCCTTTTCAGACTCGATAATATAGTTTGCCAGAAAACGGTTCCTTGCCAGGATCAGATCCGACAGGTTACTCTGAACCTCTTTTACACGATTAAACAGAAAATTAAGCTCTGATACGGCCTTGTCGCTAAAAAGGACATTTTCATCATTTTTAGTCCTTATCATCCTTATTATATGTTCAATATTATCTGCTATCCTCTCAAGATGGCTGGGGATTGGTGCATAAAGCCTGGCTATTTCATCTCGTGCTGATAGTTCAATTAACTCTGGTGTTAATTGTCTTTCTTTTTCTCTTATCTCAGCTGTAAGTTTCTCGGCTGCTTCAAGGGGGCTGTTCTGATTGTAAATGAAGGCATTGTAGACATAGGTAAGGGCCTCCTCAATCCTGTCAGCCATTGCGTGGATCTCATCCACAAACCCTATGGCCTCTTTAGTTCTCATGGCAGCCCTCCTATATATGTTTTCCTAATTAGATTGTATCACAAAACACCCCCCTCCTCAATCAAATCTTGCCATTTTTACTATGATTTTAAGCACCCTTGTAGTGGATGGTGTAACCCTGAACCTGTCGTCCATCCTGTATCCGACCACCCATACTATATCATCACCCGAGCAGAGAATTGGCACCGAGTCTCTCTGATCCCTTGGAACTTTCTCATCCACAAAGAAATCCTGAAGTTTCTTCTTTTTTCCCAGACCAAAGGGATAGAAAAAATCACCTGGTCTTCTGGCCCTTATTTTAAGGGGCATTTTAAGGGTGTCTGCATCGAAAACAGCCATTGTTTTCCCATCTCCAAGGGCCTCAACCTCAGAGTGTATACTTGTTATGAGAACCATTGAGGCCTCTTTAATCACCGTCTCCCCGGGTATCTTTAGCTCCGTTTCCCTGACAACCTCTGGCTTTCTGGATGTAATCACAAGGGTTGAGTAACCTTTAATCACCCTGATATCTCTTGGCAAATAAAGCCTTGCACCTGTCTGGCCTTCCTGTATCAGGTCGATTATCTCCTCGATATGTTCACTGGAGATTCCCCTGAGTCCTTTGACCTCATTGATAACTACCAACAGAGCCCTGCGGAGTATTACCCTGTCGAGGTTTTCCATGGGTGTAAGAAACAGCTCAACCCTCTCGTTGTCTTTCCTGCTGATAAGTCTCATCAGGGCCTTGGTTACCTGAATATTTATGAAATCATTTTCCTCACGAAGGATCTGGGCTGTTCTGAAAAGGGTATTAACTATCCGGGGATTATAACGTTTCAGGATTGGCATTATCTCATGACGAACCCTGTTGCGTAAGTAGTCTTTTTTAAAGTTAGATGGGTCTATAACAAATTTCAGGTCGTGCTGCCTTAAATACTCCTCAATCATCCATCTCTCAGTCTCAATAAGTGGTCTTATTACCTTCCCTCTTACCGGGGGAATACCTGCAAGCCCGACCGGACCAGTGCCTCTGATGAGACGCAAAATCAGTGTCTCTGCCTGATCATCGGCATGATGGCCTGTTGCAATCCTGTCGGCATCCTGTCTGATAGCCTCCTCTTCCAGCAATCTGTATCTTAATATACGGGCTGCCTCCTGTATACTCAGGCCTTCATCAGAGGCATAGCTTTTTACATTAATCTTAAAGCTATCAAACTCCACATCAAGGGATTTACAAAAATCTCTACAAAACTTTATCTCATCCTCTGTATTATCCCTCAAGCCATGATCAATATAAACAGCCATCAGTCCAAGCCGCCACTGTTTCCTCATCCTACTTAAAATATGTAACAGGCAGACTGAATCGGGCCCACCTGAAAGGGCTACCAGCACTCTTTCACCACCATAAAGCATGTAGTACTTTTTTACTGTTTCTTCAACCCTTGAAATCAAATCCATGCCCCTTACACCCCAAAATCTAAAATCTAAAATCTTAAATCTTAAATCTGAAATCTAAAATCTAAACCCCTCTTTCACAGCCCTGCCAAACCTGTCGAACTCAACCTCTGCCACAAAGTGCTCACCAGGCATAAATGAATAGGTCAGTTCACACCACTTTACAATTGTTTTACCATTGCTATCACTTATCTCTGGCAGAGGTGCAACTGCAAAATACAGAAAGTTCTTTATGGTTCTCAGCTCCTTGCTTTCTTTTATTTCAGGCCTGGCCTCAGAGTACCTGGCCACTTTTACAATTGATACCGTCTTTGAAAACAGATCCACAAATCCTGTCTTATAGGTATCTTCCGA
>JAADIE010000018.1 GCA_013151495.1 Nitrospirota bacterium
GTGAAGACCGAGCTGGAACACAAAAAGGTCCTGGAAGAATTAAATAGCCAGCTCCAGTGTAAAGTAAAAGAGGTGGAGTCTGCCAATAAAGCAATAATGGTCTTATCAAGAGAGATAAAGAGCAAAAACCAGCAATTAACAAATATGGTTGATCGGCTCAAAAAGATAAACGAAATAGGAAGGGTACTGAGTACTATTGTTGAATCTGATGAGCTGGTACGGCTGATTATAAAGACAACCACAGAACTTCTGAATGTAAGTAAGGGAGCAATTCATATAAATAATGAAAACCAGAAGGTCCTGACTTTGAGATATACAAAGGGTATTGGCGTTGAAAAATACAATGACATTACCGTTGAGTTTAAATCCATGTATGTAGATTTACTTAATCGAGGTAAGCCAATGATGATAAAGAATGGTAACAACGGTGAGATTGATGCCATGGCTGTTCCTCTTAAAATGAGAGGTAAAATAGTGGGTGCCATATATGTTGCACAAAAAGAAAGCGGTGCCTCTTTTACCGAAGAGGAATTAGAGATTTTATCTACTCTCGGTAATCAGGTTATGGTAGCTATTGAAAATGCCTGGCTTTATGAAAGGTTAAAAACTAATTATTTTGCAACTATTCAGGCTTTAGTAAATGCATTAGAGGCTAACGATAGATACACAAAGGGTCACTCGGAAAGGGTAAGGATACTGGCAACAGAACTTGGTAGACATATGGGACTTGATTATAAAGAGATCGAGGTCTTAGAGCATGCTGCAATACTACATGATATAGGAAAAATTGGTATAGATTCTAATATACTGAACAAGGAGGGGACCTTAACTACAACAGAGTACAGTCTGGTTAAAGCTCATCCTCTTATAGGGGAGGAGATTCTTGGTCCGGTTGATACACTCGAGGCGGTTAGAACTACTGTGATTCAACATCATGAAAGGTATGATGGAAAGGGGTATCCCTATGGACTGGCAGGTGAAGAGATCTCTTTAAAAGCTCGAATTCTGGCTGTGGTGGATACCTTTGATGCCATGCTTACAGACAGGCCTTACAGAAAGGCATTGCCTTATCCAAAGGTGATCTCAGAACTAAGGGAGGGGGCAGGTACACAGTTTGATCCTTTTGTAGTAGAATCCTTTATTGAGATGCTTTATAAAAAAGGCGAAGGCTTTTTGCATGAGGTGGGTTATAGTCTTACACTTTCATATGAAAACTAACCTTTAATCTCAAAGATAAAATCTATCTCCACCGGTGAGTTAAGGGGAAGGGCATAAACTCCAATAGCTGTTCTTGTATGCACCCCTGCATCTCCGAAGAGGGTTTTTAAAAGATCGGATGCAGCATTTAAAACAGCCGGCTGATCATAAAAGTTTTCCTCTGAGGCTATGTAACCATTCATTCTTATACATTGCTTTATTCTTTCAAGTCCTATCGACTCTTTTATAATGGCCAGGGCATTTAGCACTGTTAATTTAGAGGCCTCCTGAGCCTGCTGAACTGAAACTGCACCGCCGACCCTGCCTGTGTAAAGAAGTTTTCCCTTTTTAAAGGGTAATATTCCACTTAGATATAACAGATTTTCAGAAGTAATGGCTGGTACATAAGAGCCAACGGGTCTTATTGGCTCTGGAAGTGTTAAGCCCAGTTCCTGAAGTTTTTTGCTTATATCCATGGATTATATTTTAAACTAATCGATACTTTTTTCTCCATTTCCAGAAGGTTCTGGTATTTCAGTAAAGACAGGTGTCTGTACTTTTTCAGGCTTTTCTTCTGTATACTGAATATCACTGTGAAGTTGGAGGTTATCCAGTTTAAACCACTCAACCAGTTTGCTTAGCTCTTTCGAGAGTTTTTCGAGCTCAATGGTAGACTTATTAATCTGCTGTATGGCCTCTTTTGAAGAGATCGATATGGAGGATATATTCTCAAGGTTGTTAGTTATCTGTTCGATAGCAGAAGACTGTTCTTCCATTGCAGTTGCAATAGACTGAATACGGTCGTAACACTGCTGGGATGCCTCAATAATCTTTTTGATAGAGTTTTTAATCTCCTGGGAGTACTTCACTCCCTCCTCTGCCTTACCTTTACCCTTTTGCATCTGTTCAACAGAGGCCTCTGCATCTTTCTGAATCTTGTTAATCATATCAGAGATCTTTTCAGTGGCCTGAGAGGTTCTTTCTGCAAGCTTTCTTACTTCATCGGCTACTACAGCAAATCCCTTTCCTTTCTCGCCTGCTCTGGCAGCCTCAATAGCTGCATTTAGTGCCAGCAGGTTTGTCTGTTCAGCAATTTCATCGATAACATTGACAATTTCACCAATATCTTTACTGCTTTCACCCAGTACATTTATCGTATTTGATAGTTCTTCAACACTTTGTGAGATTTCAGCCAGCGACTGAGCTGCCTTTTCGACAATTACCTTACCTTCTTCAGCAGCATCTAATACATCTTTTGCTGCCTCTGAGGCATTGTTGGCATCTTCAGCCACATTCATTACTGTCTGTGAAATTTCTGTACTTGCAGCAGCAACCTGTTCAATCTGATTGGCCTGGCTATCCATTCCAGCGTAAATCCGGGTGGTGGCACCTGAGGTCTGTTCGGCTGAGCTAGCTATTAAAAGTGAGCTTTTGTTGATGTCAGCTATTACTTTATTTAGTTTATCGGTCATTAAATTGAAGTCTTCAGCTATTTCGCCAAGCTCATCATTACTTAGTTTTTTGATCTTGTAGTACAGATCTCCCTTTGAAACCTTTTCTATTCCGTCTTTAATCTCTTTAATAGATCTTATGATCCGTTTTATTAAAAGAAATGCAAATATTAATGCTATTACTATTGCAGCGATTGTTACTATCAGAATAGCCTTCTTAACCCTGATGGATTTGTTTCTTATTATACCTGCCTCATGTACATAGTCTTCGGTAGCCTTGATTTCCATCTTTTCCAGTATATCCATTAAAGGTCTGTCAACACCCTTTACCGCCCTGTCCAGCTCCTTTATATCAGTTGTTGCTTCCATTGCTTTTTCAAGTAAAGGCATGCTCTGAGCATAGTCCTGAAACCTTAGCCTGGCCAGTTTTGCCAGCTCTTTTTCTTCATCATGTCTGGCAAGCTTGCTGAAAAGATTCAGAGACCTCTCAAGCTTTTTTATATGTTGATACCAGGCATCTCGATATTTTGCATCACCCCTTAGTATGTAGTTTTTATATTCATGAACAGCGTACTGGAGTTCTACTTTAGCTGTCATAGCAGCCTCGATCTTTTTTGTTGTTGAATCGCTTAGAAAACTGAAGTCGTTTATTACATTATCAAAACTTATATATGAAAATAGAGATACTGATAAAAATATAACAGCGAGTCCTAATACCAGCCCCCCGAGTTTAAAGGAGACAGAGTATCTCATTAACGCACCCCCTTTTTTATTATTGTTTTAAAGTACCAGAGCCACCAGAATTCTCTGTTATATTATCGGAAAAAATCAGGAAAACATTAGGAAGGGTTATGTACGATATTCGGCATTGATACGAATATACTCTTCTGTAAGATCACAGGTATAAACTCTGATATGGTGAGGCCCTGAGGAGAGGTTTATGTCTATAAAAACCTCAGTTGAGTTCTTGATGCTTTGTCCTGCTTCGGGATCTCTTCCGGTTGCGATGCCATTTTTTACAATCTCTATGTTGTTTATCCTGATAGATATAAGCCCTTCTTTAATTCTGGTGCCAGAACGACCAAGGGCTGCCATGATCCTGCCCCAGTTGGCATCATGCCCATAGATAGCGGTCTTTACAAGCGGAGAGTTTGCAATTGTAAGGGCAGCCTTTCGAGCATCGGATTTTGATTTTGCTCCTTTTATTCTTATTATGATTAGCTTTGTAGCTCCTTCTCCATCTGAGGCTATCATTCGTGCAAGGGTATCCATTAGCTCGGTAAGGGACCTTTTGAAGTTCTTAAAATATCGTGATTGTTCATCCAGTACTGTGCCACCAGCTGCACCGTTTGCCATAACTATCACCATATCGTTAGTGCTCATATCACCATCAACGGTGATACAGTTAAAGGTTTCTGCTACTGCTTCTTTCACAGCCAGTTTCAGGGCCCTGCCTGCTACTGGTAAGTCAGTTACAACGAAAGAAAGCATGGTGGCCATGTTAGGTGCAATCATACCAGCGCCCTTGGCAACGCCGGTTATGGTATAAAGCTTCTTTCCCTTTCTAAAATGGGTATGAGTCAGTTTTGGAAAGGTATCGGTCGTCATAATTGCCTCTGCCACATCCTCGATAGAGCCGGTATCAAGACCATTGATAAGCTCGGGTATTTTTGCCTTCATTCGTTCAACAGGCAAAGGGGTGCCGATAACACCGGTTGATGACACCAGTACATCCTGGTTTGCAATGCCAAGTTCTTTAGAGAGATTTTTAATCAGATAAAGTGCATCATTTATACCCCTTTGCCCTGTGCAGGCGTTAGCATTTCCGCTGTTAATAAGGATAGCCCTTGCAGTGGCAGTTCTCAGGTGTCTTTTTGTGACAACCACAGGAGCTGCCTTTACAAGATTTGTTGTAAAGGCACCCGAGACAGTGGCAGGCCTTTCAGTGTAAATAAGGGCAAGGTCATTACGGTTCTTGTACTTTATATCAGCACTAACTGCAGAGAATTTAAAGCCTGCTGGCACCGGAGTTTTATTCCTTTGTAAAGGCATCTGGCAGTAACTCCTTAATTGAATATTTTTTAATTCCCTTTTTGCTTGCCAGATATATCTCTGCCTCTGGCGCAAACTCGTGTATAAGCTGTCTACAGGAGCCACATGGTGGGCAGTAGTTTCCATCTGCCGACTGTATCATTATTGCCTTTATTTTTTTTTGCCCCTCTGAAAGGGCCTTTACAATTGCTACCTTTTCGGCACAGATGCTCATCATTAAAGAGGGATTTTCTATATTACAACCTGTAAATACCAGGCCATCATCTGTTAACAGGGCTGCACCCACATGGAATCCGGAATAAGGTGCTATAGCCCTTTTCAATGCATCTGAGGATGCTGTAAGAAGAGTTTTTATTATCTTGCTACGATGTTGCATTGCATTTTTTTTCAGTAATATAGAATATCGAGCAGGTCAATGTAGTCCTGTTCAACTGCTGGGTCTGTTGCTTTCAGCTTCATTCTTCTGAAGTACTCCCTGGCCCGCTCTCTGTCACCTCTAAGTACAGGATCAAGCCTTATAGCCTCCTCAAGAGCATCAGCTGCATCACCATAACGCTTTAGCATGTTATAACTAAGAGCTAATCCATAATAAGGCAAATGAAACTCAGGACGTCTTTTAATAGCAGCTTTATAAGCACTTAGGGCCTTTTCATATTTGCCCTGCCTGTAATATGCATTACCCAGGTTGTAAAGGGCCTTTTCAGGGCTTAAGTAAAGAGGGTTTTTCAAAGCAAGTTCAAACTGTTTGATAGCCTTATTCCACTGACCCATTGCCTCGTACACAACACCCAGGGCATTATAGGCCTCTGAGTAATTGGGATCTATTTCTATGGCCTTTAATAGAGATTCCTCGGAAGCCCTGAGATCGTCGAATTCCTTGTAGATCAGTCCGAGAAGATAATAAGCACGTTTTTCCGTAGGATTAAGTTTTATGCACCTCTGTAATTCCACGAAGGCATCCTGTAGCCTGCCCGACTGAAGATGCGACACTGCAAGCTGATAATGGGCCTGAGACTGTTTTTTTATCTTGGCGTTATTTGTACTTGCACAGCCGTATAACAGGCTTATTGCTAGAAAAGCTATTCCTATTACAGACAGACCCTTTCTCAAGCCTTCAACTGCTCCTTTTTCTCCTTTAGTAGCTTTATTATTGCATCAAAGGATTCCTGAAAGAGTCTTACACCCTCTCTTTCAAGCTCCTCGGTAACCTCCTGAATGCTTATTCCGAGAGACTCCACATCGCGCATAACCGACTTGGCCTTCTCTATATCTGCGTCTATGGTTCTCATAGCCTTACCATGGTCCTTAAAGGCCCTCCATGTGGCATCAGGCATGGTGTTTATTGTACCAGGGCCTATAAGTTCCTGAACATAGAGTATATCGCTGTAGGCTGGATTTTTAGTACTTGTGCTTCCAAAAAGCAGTTTCTGTATTTTTGCTCCTTTTGATTTTAGTTTGAAAAATGTATCAGAGGCAAAATCCTTTTTGAATAAATCATAGGCTATCTGGGCATTGGCAACAGCGGTTTTTCCCTTCAGGGACTCGGCCTTTTTCTTTTTCTCCTGGTCCTGGGTCTCTTGAATAATCTTATCCAGCAGTTTATCAACCATGGTATCAACCCTGCTTACAAAGAAACTTGCTACTGAAGAGACCTTTGAGATGTCGTTACCATCAGAAAGCCTCTTGTTAAGACCGTTAAGATAAGCCCTGATCACCTCGTCGTAACGCTCTACCGAAAAAAGCAGGGTGACATTGACATTTACACCACGCCTTATTAACTCCTCAATAGCTGGTAAACCTTCCCTGGTAGATGGTACCTTGATCATAAGATTGGGTTTGTTTATTTTATTAAAGAGTTCGGTGGCCTCCTCAATGGTAGGCTCTGTTTCGTAGGCATAATGAGGGTCGACCTCTATACTTACAAAGCCATCTTCACCCTCTGACTCCTCATAAACCCCCATCAACAGATCACAGGCATCAGTAATGTCTTTTATGGCAAGCTCGAAAAAGAGGTCCTTTTCAGATATATCAGGGTTTTTTGCAAGGATTGCCCTGATCTGTTCGTCATAAGTATTACCAGATGTTATTGCCTTCTGGAAAATGGATGGATTCGAGGTAACACCTCGCAGCCCTTCTTCCTTTATCATCCTTTCTAACTCACCAGAGCTTATTATGTCTCTACTTATGTTGTCGTACCAGAAGCTCTGACCATATTTCTGGAGTTCAATCAGGGGGTTGTTTTCCATTTTATTATCCTCCTTATTGTTGTTTTTTCAGAACCCTGTGGCCACCAAACTGTGCCCTGAGGGCTGCAAGCACCTTGTCTGCAAAGGACTCATCCTGCCGCGAACGAAATCTCTTAAAAAGACTGAGTGCCAGTATATCAGCAGGAACATTCAGTCGAATCGCCTCCTGTAGCGTCCATCTTCCCTCGCCAGAGTCCTCCACATAACCAATTATGCTTTCAAGCCCAGGGTCTTCTTTAAAGGCCCTTTCAAGGAGTTCCAGGAGCCACGAGCGGATAACACTTCCATTGTTCCATAGTCTGGCAATTTCTGAAAAATCGATCTCCTTACCGAATTCAGAGGCCCTAAGAAGTTCGAAGCCCTCTGCATATGCCTGCATAAGACCGTATTCTATTCCATTGTGGATCATCTTTACATAATGCCCAGCTCCGGTGGGGCCACAGTACATGTATCCATTTTCATTTGGAGCAAGGCTTTTTAAAAGTGGTTCTACTTCCTGAAAGGTTTCTCTATCGCCACCAACCATCAGGCAGAACCCTTCTTTTAATCCCCAGATACCACCACTAACACCTATATCTAAAAACCTTATTCCTTTACTTGACAATAGCTCAGCCCTTCTTAGATCGTCCTTATAAAAGGTGTTTCCACCATCGATCAGTATGTCTCCTTCCTTCATAAGTGGCAGAAGTATCTCTATGTGCTTATCAATTATCTCACCTGCTGGCAACATGAGCCAGACAATTGCGGGAGTATCCAGTTGTTCTATTAATTGATCAAAACTGTATGCACCTGTGGCACCTTCCCGTTCTATCAGTCTGGTCTTTTCTGATGTCCTGTTGTATGCTACCACTTCATGATTGTCCCTCAGAAGTCTTTTTGCTATATTCATTCCCATACGACCAAGTCCAACTATTCCAATCTTCATCCTGCCTCCGATAACACATACTCATAGAACCTCTTATATATAAGGGGGAGAGTACGTTTTTTAAGTGATATTATATAAAAATTTCGTCTTATATCCAATCCTTTCAACTTAATCTCTCTGAGGACTCCCTGTCTAAGTTCTTCCTCTATAGCTATTTTTGAGATTATAGACACTCCGAGGGTCGCCTTTAAGGCCTCTTTTATTGAATCAGTTGAACCCAGGCAGGCAACAACATTTAGATCCTTAATGGCTATACCCTTTTTTCCAAGAAATACCTCCATGGTTTTTCTGGTACCAGAGCCTTTTTCCCTTAAAATGAAAGGCAGGTCAAGGAGTTCTTTGAAGCTTAACCTGTCTTTCTTCACTATTTCAGAAGATGCAGCCAGCACAAGTCGATCAGACAAAAATTCCTTTGCCTTTATTTTTTCTGATTCAGGTCTGGCACCGGTGAATCCTAAAATTAAATCATGACCAAGAACCCTTTCTGTAATCTCATGTGAATCTCCTATTTCAATCTCAAACGAAACTTCAGGATACTGCTTTTTGAAGGACGCTGCCAGTCGGG